>CAMNZV010000008.1 GCA_946575275.1 uncultured Clostridium sp.
AAAATTATTATAATCAAATTCATTCCAGAAAATAAAAGTAAGTTTTATTTTCTGCTTACCATTACCCTCAAAACCAATAAGTACAATATTGTGAGCAGATTTATATTTATCACTAATTGCTACTAAAGACTCTAATTCATCTGAAACTTTTTCAATCCATTCTTGTTTAACATTTGAATATGGTCCAACGAATAATGTTATCATACTATTTTTATTTAATGTTTCATAAATCTTTCGTCTTCTAAGATCTTGCCTAAAAATAGTAAAGGTTAATAATAAAAGTGATAATTCATATCCTAAAATCATTTCAAAAATATTACTATCCCACACCTCTGTAGAGAAAAAAGGATATACACAAAAAAATAATCCAAAACAATGTGAAATAATTACAAATCCAATTAATGCTTTAACATTCTTTATTTTAATAATATAGTATAACATTATGTAAACTATTGTAATAATCACAGTATCTAGCATATACATACCATTACTCATAGGTTATCCTCAAATGCTATCCATCTCCCACTTTAGAAGATAGAAATATCACAATCCCTATCTTGACAAAATAATTTTAGGTTACTATAATTGATTTATAATATAAATAAAACGTTGATGAGGACAGTAGATTAAATACTCATTTTCAGAGAGAGAATATATAGCTGTAATTATTCTTAAATGAACTTAATTGAAAACCACCTCTAAGTGACTCTAATAAAGTCCGTCTATATCACGTTACGATATTTTCTTAAGTGACCTATATTAATATAGGTAATTAGAGTGGAACCACGGATTTATACTTCGTCTCTTTATTATGAGGCGAAGTTTTTTTATTATATTTTGAAAGGGGAAATAAAAATGATAAAAATTACATTAAAAGATGGCTCAATAAAAGAATATGATTCTGAAATCTCTGTTTTAGATATTGCAAAATCAATTAGTGAAGGTTTAGCAAGAAACGCATGTTGTGGTATTGTTAATACAAAGGTAGTAGACTTACGTTATGTTGTTACCGCGGATGCAAGTCTTAGTATTTGTACACAAGATAGCCAAGAAGGTTTAAATACAATAAGACACAGTATTTCTCATGTACTTGCCTTTGCCGTTAAAAGATTATTTCCAGAAACTAAGCTTGCAATAGGCCCTTCTATAGAAACTGGTTTCTATTATGATTTTGATAGAGATATTCCATTTTCTGCTGAAGATATTACTAAAATTGAAGATGAAATGAAAAAAATCATTAAAGAAAATCCTTCAATTGAAAGATTTGAATTACCTAAGGATGAAGCAATTAAATTAATGGAAAATGAACCTTACAAAGTAGAGCTTATTAATGATTTACCAGAAGGTGAAATTATATCCTTCTATAAGATGGGTGATTTTACTGATCTTTGTGCAGGTCCTCATTTATTATCTATTAAAAATGTGAAGGCCATAAAGCTATTAAGAAGTGCTGGAGCATATTGGAGAGGTAATGAAAAAAACAAGATGCTAAGCAGAATCTATGGTACTGCATTTTTAAAGAAGGCTGACCTTGATGCCTATCTTGAAGCTGTAGAAGAGGCTAAAAAAAGAGACCACAACAAACTAGGTAGGGAGCTTGGTATCTTTACAACTGATGAAAATGTTGGTCAAGGCTTACCATTATTTATGCCAAAGGGAGCAAAGCTATTCCAAATACTTTCTAGATGGGTTGAAGATACTGAAGAAAGCAGAGGCTATGTATTAACTAGAACTCCTTATATGGCAAAAAGTGATTTATATAAGATTTCAGGACATTGGGATCACTACAAAGATGGTATGTTTGTTTTAGGAGATGAAGAAAAGGATGATGAAGTTTTTGCTTTAAGACCAATGACATGTCCTTTCCAATATACAATATACAATGCTGAACAACATAGCTATAAAGAGCTTCCAATAAGATATTCAGAAACTTCAACATTATTTAGAAAAGAAGCTTCTGGAGAAATGCATGGATTAATAAGAGTTAGACAATTCACTTTAGCTGATGGTCATTTAATTGTTAGACCTGATCAACTAGAAGATGAATTTAGAGGTGTTGTTGATTTAATACAATACTTTATGAAAACTTTAGGTATAGACAAAGATATTTCCTATAGATTTTCAAAATGGGATCCAAACAATAAAGAAAAATATATTGATGATGCAGATGCTTGGGAAAAAACCCAAACAATTATGAAAAATATTTTAGAGCATATGAAGCTTGATTATGTTGAAGCTGATGATGAAGCAGCCTTCTATGGTCCAAAACTTGATATTCAATTTAAAAATGTTCATGGAAAAGAAGATACATTATTTACAGTTCAAATTGATTTTGCCTTAGCAGAAAGATTTAATATGACTTACATTGATCAAAATGGTGATAAACAATATCCATATATTATTCACAGATCATCAATTGGATGTTATGAAAGAACAATTGCAATGCTTATTGAAAAATATGCTGGTGCCTTCCCTACCTGGATGTCCCCAGTACAAGTAAAAGTACTTCCTATTTCTGATAAATACACTGAATATGCAAACAAGGTTATTTCAAGCTTAACAGAAAAAGGAATCAGAACTGAAGGAGACTTTAGAGCAGAAAAAATTGGCTACAAAATTAGAGAAGCACGCCTTGAAAGATCTCCTTATATCCTTGTAGTTGGAGAACAAGAAGCAAAGGATAACACAGTTGCTGTAAGAAGCAGAAAAAATGGTGATGAAGGTAGCCTTGATTTATTAGAATTTGAAAATAGAATTCTTAAAGAAATTATTACAAAAGAACTATAATAATTAGCAAAAGACTCTTTTTAAGAGATATATACTTCTTAAAAAGAGTCTTTATTTAATTAAACAAAATTATTGGCTTTCCTTCTAAATTAATTCTTCCATTTTTAACATTAATTTTTGTTCCATCTATTTCATTTAAATATTCTCCATCATTTATATTTACTTTTATTTCACCACTTTTGCTTTTTAGTGAAAATATTCCTAAAGCTTTCTTATTCTCCAATTCATAATATACTGTTATGGTTTGTAATTCTTCATTTGCCAAAAGAGTATATGTCCCATTCCTAAATATGGAATTTTTCTTTATCGTATATAATTTTTTCATTAACCCTGATATATCTTTTCCAGTATTCCAATTTACCTTGTCTATATCAAAAAGACTTGGACATTTGTCATCTTCAACCTCTTGTCCTGCATATATTAATGTTGTACCCTTTTGAAAATATGCAAATGCTGTCCAGTTAATTAAATCCATTTCCTCTGGAATAATATGCTTTGCCCTTGGATTATCATGATTTTCTAAAAATCTTAACTTAACATAGTTTTCTGGATAAATATTATCTTGGAAATTTAAAAAATCAACATATTCCTCTAATGTTTTTTCACCCTTAATATAACCACTAAATATAGGTTGAACATCATAGTCATAGCATATATCAAATGCTCTAAAAACTTCACCATCAGAGTGTACATTAACACCCTGTGACCTAAGCTCCTTAACAAAGGTATAATGAACAGTTTCTGCAAGCCAAATACAGTCCTCTTTTACCTTTTTAACTTCTTCCCTTGCCTTTTCAAAAAACTCAACTGGAATCATTGATGCTACGTCACATCTGAAACCATCTACAATTTCTGCCCACATTTTTAAGGTTTCTATTTGATAATCCCATAAATCCTTATTGTTATAATCTAAGTCTACAACATCAGACCAATCTCCAACTCTATTTCCAAAGTTTCCATCAGGCTTTTTATAAAAATATTCTGGCTTATTTTCTAAAAGCCATGAATCTGGTGATGTATGGTTGTAAACTACATCAATTATACATTTCATTCCTAATGTATGAATTTTATTTACACATTCCTTAAAATCCTCTAGTGTTCCATATTCAGGATTAATTTCTCTATAATTTTTAATTGCATAGGGACATCCTAAATTTCCTTTTTTATTTTTAACTCCAATTGGATGAATTGGCATAAACCATACTATATCTGTGCCTAGATCCTTTATTCTTTCTAAATCCTCTGTTACTGCCTTAAAATTCCCTTCCTTACTGTGATTTCTTACATAAATAGAATACATTACTTCATTTCTTAAATTAATTGATGAATCCTTTGCCATTTTATATGCACCACCTTATAATAATTTCATAATTCTATTATATATGTAAACCTATACCTATTCTTTAACTATACTTTCCTGTTATAACACAATACTGTTCTCTTTTCAGTAATTATCAAATCTGTTGGTATATCATGTTCCTCTGTTTCAATTTTATTAAGTAATTGAAAGTCATAGCAAAGGGCAATTTTATAAGCCTTTGTTCTAGATAAAAATCTATCATAAAAGCCTCCACCATATCCTAATCTATTTCCATTTAAATCAAAGGCAACCCCTGGTATTATAATTAAATCTATCTCATCTTCATTAAATGGTTTTTCATTTAATGAAGGTTCTAAAATACCATATTTACTTTCCTTTAAATTATCTAAGCTTGTTATTTTAATAGCCTCCATTTTTCTTGATTTAATTTCAGTTCTTGGTACCAATACAGTTTTTCCTTCTTTGAAAAATTCTTTTATATATTCTTTTGTGTTAATTTCACTACCAAAGCCTATATAAATAAAAATATTCTTTGCATTAATATATTCCTTTGTATTAATAAGCTCTAATAATATACGGCTATCTAAAACATCCCTATTTTTTAACATATCTCTTTTGCTTATAATATTTACTCTTAATTCTTTTTTATTCATCTTTGCCACCTTCTTCTCATTTAATTATAATATAACATACTAATTAAGGTGAACTTAATATAATTAATTAAATTATGTGTTTTTATTAATTATATTAACTTTTTTATTCTTTCTATTGTAATTTAATGAAAACTAGAATATAATTTAGTTCATCAAATATATAAATTTTAAAGGCTATGACAAGGAGAGTAATCTTAAACAGACGCTTTAGCGAACTAGGGTATGGTGCAAGCCTAGTAGCAGAGTTTTAGACGAAGAACACCTTTGAGCTGTCTACCAAACGTAATATTTTATTATTAGTAGGCTAGAACGTATCCAATTGCGTAACTATTGGCGGGTATCGAATACTATAATGTATTTTCCGTACCATGTAACTAAATCCTAAGGATTATTATTTTAGTTATAGGTAACCCGCTTTATGCGGGTTTTTATTTTGCTTAAATTTAAGGGGGTCATATTAATGTGTGGTTTTGTCGTATTAAACTCAGACAAATATGCTGTTTCAGAATTTGAAGGAGTATTAAAAAAGTTATTTCATCGTGGTCCAGACAACAATAGTGCAACAGTTTCATATGGAATTTCATGGGGATTTAACCGTTTATCAATAATGGATTTATCTGCAAAAGGAAATCAACCTTTTGAATCTCACAATTGCAAGCTTGTTTGTAACGGTGAGATCTATAATTATCCAGCTCTTAAGAAAATGCTTGAGAATGAATATACATTTAAGTCAAAAAGTGATTGTGAAGTATTAATTCCACTATATGATAAATTTGGTATTGAAACTTTATGTAAATTCTTAGATGCTGAATTTGCTATGGTTTTATATGATATTAAAAATAATTCAATAATGGCAGCTAGAGATCCACTTGGTATACGCCCAATGTTCTATGGTTACACAAAAAAGGATCATGAAATATCCTTTTCAAGTGAGGCAAAAGGTCTTATAGACTATTGTGACAATATTATGCCTTTCCCTCCTGGACATTATTATAAAGATGGTGAATTCATTTGTTATAACGATATATCACAACCTAAAAGAATAATTGATGATTCACTTGAAAACATAACAACTAATATTCGTGTTAAATTAGAAGCTGCTATTGAAAAAAGATTCCAATCAGATGCTCCTATTGGTTATCTATTAAGTGGTGGTCTTGACTCATCCCTAGTTTGTGCTGTAGCTCAAAAAATGCACATGAAGCCAATTAGAACCTTTGCTGTAGGTATGGAAACAGACCCTATAGATATAAAATATGCAAGACAAGTTGCAGAATTTTTAGGAACTGATCATACTGAAGTTATTATGACAAAGGAAGATGTTTTAGGGTCACTTAAAGAAGTTATACACCATTTAGAAACCTTTGACATTACAACTGTCCGTGCTAGTATAGGTATGTACCTATTATGTAAATACATACATGAAAATACAGACCTAAAGGTTATACTAACTGGTGAAGTTAGTGATGAATTATTTGGCTACAAGTATACAGATTTTGCTCCAAATCCATGTGAGTTTCAAAAGGAATCTGAAAAAAGAATTAGGGAACTATATATGTATGATGTACTTAGAGCTGACAGATGCATATCTGCACATGCTTTAGAAGGACGTGTACCCTTTGCAGATATTGATTTCGTAGACTATGTAATGAGCATTAATCCTGCTAAAAAAATGAATGTTTACAACAAAGGAAAATACCTACTTAGAAAGGCCTTTGAAGGATTAGATTATTTACCGGATTCTATATTATATCGTGAAAAGGCAGCCTTTAGTGATGCAGTTGGTCACTCAATGGTTGATTACTTAAAGGAATATGCAGATGAAAAATACTCTGATAAAGATGTAGAAAATGCAAAAGATAAATATCCTTATAGTACTCCATTTACAAAAGAATCTCTTTTATATAGAGATATCTTTGAGGAATTTTATCCAGGTCAAGCTGCTTGGATAAAGGATTTTTGGATGCCAAATAACACTTGGGAAGGTTGCAATGTTAATGATCCAAGTGCTAGAGTTCTTTCAAACTATGGTGATAGTGGTAAATAATTTATACTATTATGAAAGGGGCTATCGCTAACGGATTTTAATCCGCTAATTCGACGGCCCCTTTTTAATTTGAAAGCCTTAAAAGCTTCCACTACTTCCTCCATGTGAACGTCCTGATGAACTTGTATGTGTACTGCTTCCACCACTACTGCTACTTTCCTTAGGCTTTAAGGTTTTACTAACATTTCTGTATAAAAACCTATCACTTTGCCCATGAAGTTTCATACTTCCTGAAATAACATAATTTTTTGCTGAACTTTCCATTTTAACACTAGTTAATTTTCTTTTCATCATTGACATAATTATTAATGCTATAATTGCCCCAATTCCAAGACTTTTAAAAATCCAAGATGGACTTAAAGACCCCTTTGGCATATTTCCAATATCATATGGCTTATCTGATCTTGCATCACCAATAAACATATCACAAAAATCTGCAAAAGTTTCAAATGCTTTGAAATATTTCCCCTCACTTAGAATTGGTTTAACTCCGCTCATTATATATTCTTGACCTGCATCACTAAAGGCATAAATTCCATATCCATAAGTAGAAATTGCCCAATCTCTATTCTCCATACTTATTAAAAATAATATACCATCATCACCGGCTCCCATTCCATAGCCATTATAATCATAGAAATCATCTGCATATTCTGTTGCTGTTTTTCCTTGCAATGATTTTACAGTTACAATTGCCACATCACAATTTTGCCTTTCACTAATTTCGTCAACCTTATCCATTAAAGAAGATTTTTCATCTTCTGTAAGTAGATTTGCATTATCTACAACTCTTGGTAATTGCCTAACTACAGGTATTTCTGCTGCACTAATATTAAATGAAAAGGATGATATAAAAATTGCCAAATATATTATTACAGAAAACTTTCCTGCTAAATTATTTCTTTTCATAATTTCCACCCCCTATATCAATATATACAGCCACATTATGGCATATATAATTATTCCTATTCCAAAGGTTAAGATAAAGAAATATTTCCAATAAGTTTTCCAATCTGTAGGCATATTACCAACAAATTTACCTGTTTGTCCATTCATAGCAAAAATATATTTTTCATCCTTCCACTTTGTTGTAAGAATCCAAACTGGATAAAGGGCATACTTTATCTTCCCATCTTTTATATTAATACTACTATTTTCACATGTCACTGTATTATAACCACTTACTGTCCTTCTAAAAGTATCTTCTGTACTTTTCTTAATACGTTCATTTGCCCTTTTTATACTAACATTAGAATCTACATCATATTTATCAGCAAGATATCCTGAAAGATATGCTGTATTAAAATCAACAGCATCCTTAAATTCAAAAGGCTCTATTGATTCCATAAGATCATCTGGCATTTTTGATGACCCATCAACTGGAATAAGATTGAATCCTAAATTCCCATTACGTACAATTGAATAGAAGCTTGTCTCAACATAATTATAATCTTTACTACTCCAACTTCTAACTTTTGTTCCTCTATATCTCATATCTGCATCAACATCTGCATCAAATAGCCAAAAAGGAACATACACTCCTTTTATCTCTTCAATATGATTTTCATCTTTAAATACTTTAGGTAAAAGACGCTTTCCTGTCATATGTTTTTTCAAGGCTTCCTTTGCCTGTTTCTTATCAAATTTAAATGGAATAACATAATCAGGTTTTAGATTTCCTTTAAATTGTCCTGTCATCACAACAGGATTATCACAATATGGGCAATTTGAAGCTGCAGTGGTTTCTTCTACAATTATTTCACCACCACAGGAATTACAGGAATATATCCTCATTCCTTCTTCTTCGCCTTCTTGCCATTCTCCCCCAACATTGTCGTCCCAAGCCATATCAGAATTACTATCTTTCTCTAAATCTTCATTGTATGCCTTTGCTGCTTCAATTTCAAATTCAGTATCACAAAATGGGCACTTCATTTTTTGAATGGAACTATTAAACTCAATAGCGCCTCCACAGCATGGACATTTATATTCCCTTACTTCAGACATTTTATCCCCCCCTTATTGTAACTTACTTTTTAACATCTGATTCATTAAATATGTCTCCACATTCTGGACAAAATTTAGGTGGATTTGTTGGGTCTTCTGGCTCCCATCCACATTTATCACATTTATATTGTAATGCTTCTTCTGGTTTTTTTGCTCCACATTCTGTGCAAAACTTACCCTTACTTATAGTTCCACATTGTTTACATGTCCATCCATCTTCTGCCTTAGGCTTTCCACATTCAATGCAAAATTTTCCTGTATTTGATTTTCCACAGCTACAATTCCATGAATCTGCTTTTTTAGGCTCATTATTATTTTCTATTGGATTGTTTTGGGCTTCTTGTTTCTGACCCATATCAAAAAGACCTTGTGCATTCATTCCACCTGCATTTTGTGCCATATTCATTCCCATAAAGCCCATCATAGCTCCATTTTCATTTCCAGCTGCTGATTTCAATGCCTCAGCCTGTGCATCTACAAGTCTTGCACCTGCCATATTTCCATTTCTGAAAACAGCAGTCTTTTGTAAATCTTTAATCATATCTTCATCTTCTTTAGGGGCTGTTACTGAATTTACACCAAAGGATGCAACTACTATCCCCCTATTTTCAGCCCACTTTTTAGAAAGAACTTCATTTAAAGCCTCTGAAATTTCCATAGTATGACCTGGAAGAGAGCTATAACGTATTCCAAGATCTGATATTTTAGAAAATGCAGGTTGCATTGCTGTTAAAAGCTCTGTTTTTAACATACTGTCTATTTCTTCTCTTTGGTATGTATCTTGAACATTTCCACAAACATTTGTATAAAAAAGTATTGGATTAATTATCTTATATGAATATTCCCCATTACATCTAATTGAAATATCAACATCAAGACCTATATTTTTATCTACTACTCTAAATGGTATTGGATTTGCCGTACCATATTTGTTTCCTAATATTTCTTTTGTATTTATATAATAAACTCTTTGATCCTTACCAGTATCTCCTCCATAAGTAAAACGTTTCCCAATCATAGAAAATGTATTTTTAATACCTTCTCCAAGACCTCCTGTAAAAATACTTGGTTCTGTTGATGTATTCCATACAAATTCTCCAGGCTCTGCACACACTTCAACTACTTTCCCTTGCTCAACAATAATCATACACTGTCCATCATTAACAGCAATTCCTGAACCATTTGAAATAATATTTTCTTCGCCCTTTGTATTTGAAGAACGCCCTGAAGTTTTCTTTTTTCCTTTTGCAACAAGCACATCTGCCTCTAAAGCTTCACAATAAAAAAGCTCCTTCCATTGATCTGCCATTACCCCGCCAGCTGCACCTAAACCTGCTTTTATAAGTCCCATATTTTTACCTCCCCATTTTTTATAGTCTTTTTTATTATACCAATAATTTATTGAAAATACTAATAAAAAAATAAAAAAGGAGTGCAACGCACCCCTAAAAACCTTAATAATATTTAATATCCTTACTTCTACTAAAAGGATAAACAATACTTGTAATCTCTCCGATAAAGTCATCCTTTGGTATAAATTTATAATCCCAGTACCTACTGTCAAAAGAACTTCCCCTATTATCTCCAAGCATAAAATATTCACCTTCTGGAACTAATACTTCAAAATTCACATTACCATTTATTTTGGATGAAACATAATTTTCAGCAAATAACATACCATTTACAAAAACCTTATCATTTTCAACCTTTATAGTGTCTCCTCCAACGCCTATACATCTTGCAATTAGATTTTCCTTATCCTTTTTAAACTTATATACATGTCCACGTGAAATTGAAATATTTCTCTTATCCACTGTAACCATATCATTTATTTTAATGGTTTCCTTCATATTATCTGATTTTATCCCTTCAATGCCTATAAAAAATATGTTTACTATAGAATAGATACTAAGTATAGTGCATAGAATTGCAATACCTATTAAGGCTCTTTTTTTAATTTTTTTTATTCTCTTGTTTTTCTTTTCTTCTTTAATAAATTGAATTTTCTCTAAAGTATAAGAATCCCCGTGTAACTCCATAACTTTCACCCCACAAAATATTCATACCTACAATTATATTATCATATGGTAAATAATTCAATTTTAATTTGCTTAATTTACATATTGTTCATATTATTTTAAGTTTAATATATATCTAAAATATATTTTAGATATAATTGATAATTTCTTATATTTTTCATTAACCATTTTTAAAACATATTCAACTACTATATCATATTCAGAGGCCTTTAATTTATGCTTGCTAAATTCCGCCTTATATATTACATCTAAAATTTTATTAAATTCATCCTCTTTAATAAATTCATATTCCCTGCACAATCTTATAATATATTCCTTAACAGAAAGTTCCCCTATATCATCTTTTATATTATAATTTAAAGCCCTTCTTAAATAACTGTAAAGCTTAATTGTATTTCTGTTATAAGAATCATTTTTTATCATTTTATTAAATTTAATAACTATATAATAATGTCTAATTAATATTAGAAAAATACTAGCTATTACAATTAAAAAAATAGCAGCTATAATTATTTCTGTATTATTTAAAGTATTAGATGTTAATTCTTTAGTAGTTTCACTTTCTATATTTTCACTTTCCCTTTGTGCTTCTATTTCTTGTTCTTTTGGTTCTTCAGCCTTTGTATTATTTTCAATTTGCTCTGTTTTTTGATTATCCTGAGGCTTCTCTACATTTGAAATGCTTTCTACATTTGCACTTGGAGTTACTTCAATTGGTACCCAGCCAATTTCCTCTATATACACCTCAACCCAAGCATGAGCTGCACTATCTAAAACATTAACTTCTGCATATTCACTCTCTTCAAATTCATTTGTCACACTAGTTCCATTATCTTCTTTAAAATATTTTTTTATTTCATCATTTTTATATATAGTATTTTTAGAGTTTATTTCGTTTGTTTTAATTACATAGCCCTCAACATACCTTGCAGGAACTCCCATTGCCCTTAGAATTACTGTTGCTGCTGTTGCATAATAGGTGCAGTATCCCTCCTTGCTTTCATATAAAAAATATTCAACAAAATCCTTTCCTTTTGGAAGCTTACCAGGGGAAAGTGTATATTTGGTTCCATCTTGAACTGCACTAATAGCTTCATCAATACAATAGTAAACATTATTATTTTTTAAAATCTCTCCATTATATTTTTCTTTTATTTTATCTAATCCATCATCCGGAAGCCTTGTATATGCGTCATAAACAAAATTAACATACCCCTTTTCTCCATAAGATGGGTTTCTATCTATACTATCAATGTTATCTGTAGAATCATAATCCCTATAAATTATCTCATTTCTAAAATAGGGTATTTCGTATTCTTCTTCTCCTTTATATTTATCAAATACCTCTTCCATACTTTTGGAACCTTTTTCTTCATTATCTATATTATAATAATTATATGGCATATAACTATAATCACTATTAGCATTAACATTTTGGACCTTCATTCTTCCAGTTGTAATACTCCTAAAATCCTCTTTGTTAGTTGTCAATCTATTGTTTGCTATATTGCCATTAATATTAAAGCCTGATATTCTTGAATAATTATTATCTAAATTATAAGTTGTTATTAAATCTTCCGATATATTATTCCATTTATTTTTATTATATTCACATCCAATAAAGCCTCTTAAATATACATTACTATCTAACCTTTTTGATACTGTTACAATTAAATCTGTAGTATTATCATATTCAATTTCAGATATTTGACCTAAAATACCACCATCTACTCCACCCTTACTTTTATTTTTTGTTATTACATTGTACAAACCATTCTTTGAAATATTCTTAGCTATATCCTCTATTTTATCCTTATAGTTTTCTATTTCAATTGGTCTTGTACTATATTCACTTGGAGCATATACATTATATACAATTCCCCATAAAACTAAGGTAAACATAGCTAATATAAAAGCTACTTTATTTCTTACTCCTATATTTTGATTTTTTTTGCTACCGCTCATTCCAATGGTACATATCCATGCTATTACAAGTATAGAAAAAGAAGTGATACTTGGCATTATTCCATAATATACACCAAGTTCTAAAAAAGGAAAGGTAATAAGTAATAGTAATAATATTCTTGATTTATATACAACACTAAAGGTAATAAAAAATGATAGTATTATTATTAGGAATATTAAAAATATATTAATGGAAGCACCTTCATCTAAATTATAGAAGATAGATATTTTATCTAAATATACACCTTTTTCAAATAACTGCTGCACAATTTTATCATATAAGATTATAGCTCCATCAATAATATGCCTATATGCTAGTCCCCCATAAAGAGCTAGCACTCCAAGAGATATTAATATTACCCTAAGTTTTTTCACTGCAGCCTTAAAAATATATGAGAAGTAAGAAGTACAAACTATTGTAAAACCTATTAGTATAATGGTATTTGCCTTAATTTCAAATGAAGTTAGTACTACATATATTGTCCCAATTAAAGCTAAAATAGCCACTATTACATCAAAATAATTAAAAATATTTTTTATATTTTTTCTTGCTATATCAGCCTTAAATAATATCTCTGGTTTTTTATGCTTATTTTTCATATTTATTTCCTCTATAAAACTATATTTTCAATACTATCTTTTATTGAATTGGAATTTATATATTTTATATTCCCATCTATAATTTGTTTATTTTCAGTTTCTTCATATATGCAAAGTATTGTTTCGTTTATTCTTTGAAATTCCTTTAGCTTATCTATACTGCTACTTTCTGTTACAAAAAATATTCTTTTATAGTTATCCTTATTTAAATCACCTATATACTGCATACCCTCATTAGAATTTATAATACTCTTTATGGCCTCTATGGTATCCTCATTGTTTGATATATCTTTAAAGTCATTGTATAAAATATAGTGATGTCTATTTAAATTGTTTAATAATGCTGATAATGAAGCTATAGTTTCTAAAATACCTTCTATAACCTTTATTGATTGGTTTTTTGTATCTAAATCAACAATAATAATATCTTCCTTGCTAATTGGTAAACTAAATTCCTTTACCATTAAATCCTGCTTTTTTATGCTAAGCTTCCAATGTATTTTTTGTATTTTATCTGAAGGCTTATACTCCCTTATATTAAAGACTTCTGATGGATCATCACCTGGCTTTATTGTAGAAAAACTATCGCCCTCACCAAAGATTTCTTCATTATCTATATCCTTTTGTCTATTTATCTCATAAATATTAGGTAATACTATTACAGGTTTCATTTGATACATCTTTTTTCTTAGTGAAAATAGACTAAGGTAATCATAAATTTTTATCTTTTCTATCTTAACCTGAATTTTTCCTGTAATGCTTGACTGCAATATGCAATTTAAAACTAAACTTTCTTTACTGTCTAAATTAGCTTCAACTACCTTTTTAAACTTTTTATTTGAATATAAATTTTTATAAGAAAGGTATATCCTACATTTTTTAATTGGGAAGATAGATTTGTTAGTTGCATTAATTTGAATTTCAATTTTTTCATCTTTATTTACTATTAAAGTCTCATTTTTTATATTAATCTCTATTTTAAACCATGAAATTACAAGAGTTATAAATAAAAACATTGGTAAAAATAAAACTAGGGCTAATAATAAAATAGGAAAATAATTAACATATATTATTGCAAATAACATAGAAACAATAACTAAAATAATATAGGATATTTTTACTTTAATCATTATTCTTTGCCTCTATAGGTGTATTATTTTCTATTTCCTTAAGGACATCTAAAATAGTATAATTATTTAACTTTGCTTTAGAACTTAATATAATTCTATGGGCTACAACATCAATAAAAACCTTTTCAACATCCTCTGGTGTTACATAATCCCTATTGCAAATAAAAGCCCTTGCCTTACTCATTTTTGTTAAGGAAACTGTTCCTCTAGGACTTACCCCAAGAGATATTAGGGAACTTGTTCTAGTTGCTACTACTAATTTTGCAATATATTCATAGATTTTTTCATGGACATGTATTTCTTCTATAAAATCTTGCATTCTTAATATATCAGTTGCATTTACAACAGATTTTACATCATTTAGAGGATTTCCATTTTTCTTTCCTTTTATTATGTTAATTTCACTTTTAATATCAGGATAACCCATTGTAATTTTTATCATAAATCTATCAAGTTGAGATTCTGGCAGCATTTGAGTTCCAACAGATCCAATTGGATTTTGTGTTGCAATAACAAAAAATGGCTTTGGTGCCTCCCTTGTAATTCCATCTACTGTTATCTTTCCTTCCTCCATAACTTCAAGAAGGGCAGATTGGGTTTTTGATGAAGTTCTATTAACCTCATCTGCCAAAAGTAAATTGCACATAGCAGCACCATCTTTATATTCAAAATTTCCATTATCCTTATTATACATAGAAAACCCTGTTATATCCGTTGGCAAAACATCTGGTGTAAGTTGTAATCTATTGCATTTTAGGGACATAGCTTTTGAAAATGCTAAAGCCAAAGTGGTTTTTCCAACTCCAGGTATATCTTCAATTAATATATGCCCCTTTGCAAGTAATGCTACAAGTACCTTTTCAATTATTTCATCCTTTCCTATAACAACTTTTTTTACTTCAGTTATTATATTTTCAGCCATTAAACTATATTCCTTCATATTTACACTCCCCAATTTATGTGGTTAAATCCTTTATTTTAATGCTATTGTTTAAGATGCTAATAGCTTTATCATTTACGATAGTTATAAATTCACCCCGGTATTTATATTGAATATTAGAATTAATATTTGTAAGCATATTATTTTCTCTATTAATTGAATAAATATTGTTACTATTAGTAATTAATAAATTATCAGTGTTGTATGGCTCATCAAAAACCTTTTCATTAAATTTATCTAAAAATTTATATCCACTACTTAAATCCTTATAATACAATTTAGAAATTTTATTATTTTCTATCTTTCCAATATAACACACATTGTTATATTCTGCCAGTAGTTTTCCATTCATATCTATGGTTCCTATTCCATTAGTACCCTTGTACTCTATGCTTGAAGTAGAGTTATTCTTAAATATAATCTCATCTGTTGAATTTATTATTTCAAAATTACCTATATTATTTGTATTTAAGTTTAATCTATTCGTTTGTCCTGAAATGTCTAAACGATTTATCCATTGATTTTCTCCATCATCTATTTTTAAATAAATAATTGTATTCATATTATTTATTTTAATATCTGTTATTTTTTCATTTAAAGAATATAATGTATAAAAAACATGATTATTACTTGCATCTAATGCCTCTTGTAAATTATTTGTGCTTGGGTTATATAATAAAACTTCAAATCCTGCCTTGTTGTCCTTTGAATTTCTAGCTATAATTAATTTTTCCTCTTCATCATTCCATTTAAAAAAGGTGTCTAAATTAATTGTAATTCCAATTTTATTCTTCACTCTAGTTTTTATATTTAGCATATATGCTTCTTTGTTTAATTCATAAAGAATATATTCTCCCTTATTTGAAACGCTTATTATTTTACTACCCTCTGGAACTTTTATTTCCTCTTCTTCTATATCTATTGTCATATTGGCATCTTCTGTAACATTATTAAAGTTAACTGTAAGTTTAGTCTCTACATAATGACTTTGAATTATATATAATATTATACTTTGGATTATTATAGAAAAAATAACTGCACCAATTATTATTGAAAATACCTTTATACCTTTTTTCATATTAATTCCCTTTTGTTACATATATGATATCTGGTATGTATCTTTCCCCAGTAACACAGGAAGGATTATTTATTATGTCACCCTCATAATACATTGCAGTTGAGCCACCTCCATCAAGAGAAATTGCATTAACTGCCCCAAGCTTTATCATAATTTCTTGAAGCTCTAAAAGACTTGCTCCAAGCTTTAATCCTTGTCTTCCATCTATTACAAGTAAAATTATACTTCCATCTGCCTTTTGTCCAATTGCAGTTCTTGGATTAATCCCATATAATGTCGTTTCTGAAATATAGGGCTTTCCATTAATAACCAAAGTAGGTGAAAAGGAAACTCCCTCCTTTACACCCATATTTATTAATTCATTTGAAGTGTATTCACCAACATACATAGTTCCATTTTCATCAATTCCAAAGGAAGCACTTAAATTATCATTTGTATTTAATAGCTTACCATTGGAAATTAATGTTCCAAGAGGTATACCTCCTGTTCCCCCAGAACTTCCTCCTTCTGAAACATCGCTATATCCTCCACCATTAATTGCTGCAACTGCATTATACCTTTTTGCCATGGTAGATACGGTTTCTCCTGTTTTAAAAAGCTTGCTGCTATAGCCTACCTTTACCCTTTTAGGATCCTTGACTATTAATGCAATACCATCAAATTTATTTGTATTAATATTGATTCTTTCTATATCATTATTAACTGCATCAATTTGCTGTACATTATTAGACATAGTATAAATAGCTTCATCAGAAGCTATTTCTTCATTTTCTTTACTTAGTATTTTATTTATTTCCTCATCATCAAAAAATAACCTTGCAATATATTGATGATTGCCTGTTGCCATGGAAATTCCTACAATCATATCCCTAACCTTTGTAAATGGACCATACATTATATAAAATGGACATATTATAATTGTAACAACTAACTCTATAATTAAAAATAATAATACTCTTTTTATTAATTTATTTTTCAATTGAACCATCCTTAAAACTCTTTATATTTTTATTATTGTCATATACAATTATTTTATCCTATTATGGCAAAATTAACTATTATAAAGTTTTGCATAATAACCTTTTTGCTTTAATAATTCTTCATGGGTACCCTGTTCTTTAACATCTCCATTATCCATAACTAGGATTGTATTCGCTTCCTTTATTGTAGATAACCTATGTGCAATTATAAAACTGGTCTTATCTTGCATTATCTTATTAAAAGCTTCTTGTATCTTAAGCTCTGTTCTTGTATCTATATTACTTGTAGCCTCATCTAATATTAATATTGGAGGATTAAAAAGCATAACTCTTGTTATTGTTAGTAGCTGTTTTTGTCCAACAGACAGCTCATCACCGTTTCCAGTAATTATAGTATCATATCCCTTAGATAGCCTTCTAATAAAGCTATGTGCCCCTGTTTCCTTAGCTGCCTTTATTATTTCATCTAAGGTTGCATTTTTTTTACCATAAGCTATATTATTTGCAATAGTATCTGTAAATAGAAATGTATCCTGCAAAACCATTCCAAACTTTTCCCTTAAGCTATTTCTTGTTACATCCTTTATGTTAATTCCGTCAATATAAATACCTCCACTATTAACATCATAAAAGCGCATTAATAAATTAACCATTGTAGTTTTCCCACAACCTGTTTTTCCTACTATTGCAACTGTACTACCACTTGGAACCCTTAAATTAAAATCATTAATAAGTTTTTTAGATTTATTATATGAAAATGATACATTTCTAAATTCTACCTCACCTATAACCTTTTCCAATACCTTTTTATTTTCTTCTTCCTCCTCATTTAAGTCTAATATTTCAAAAATACGTTTTGAAGAGGCTGATGCACTTTGTATTTGTGTATATACTCCAGATATTTCATTAAAGGGTTTAGTAAACAGATTAGAATATATTAAAAAACTGGATATACCCCCTATTGTTATTTTACCAAGTAGGGCTATTAAGCTTCCCGATATTCCAACTATTGTATATGCAATATTATTTACAAGTCTTGTAGACGGATTTGCTAAAGATCCGTAAAACTGTGATTTTACACCAACATTATATAATTCATTATTAATATCCTTAAATTTATTAATTGAAGCATCCTGAAAATTAAATGCCTTTACAGTTTTTTGAGCTGTTATAACTTCTTCTATATATCCATTTAAAGCACCTACCCTTTCAGCCTGTGCCTTAAAATATATTTGAGAATTTTTAGTTATAAACCTAGCTACAAAATAAGTAATTGGTGCTGATAACACAACTATTAAGGTCATAAGATTGTTAATATTAAGCATAAAAATTATTGCCCCAAATATGGTTATAATTCCAGTTAACATTGTTGCAAGACCTGAAACTAATCCATCTGTAATAGAATCTATATCGTTAATAAACCTACTTATTGTATCTCCATGGGGATTATTATCAAAAAATTTCAATGGTAAATTGTTCACTTTGGTATACATATCCATTCTTATATCCTGTGCTACCTTATATGCAATTTTATTGGTTGCATATGTTAAAAACCATGAAGACAAGGAATATATTAAATACACTATTACAAAAACAGAAATAACCCTAAAAATAATAAAAATATCAAAATTAGAGAATATGCTGTTAGAAAAATAAATTTATGCATTGCTTTATCTT
>CAMNZV010000009.1 GCA_946575275.1 uncultured Clostridium sp.
GAATATAAGTTGTAGAGCCGTATACGAGACCCGTATGTACGGTTCAATGAGAGGGAAATAATTCTTAGCAATTATTTCTCTACTCTATTAGAAATTAACAATAGATAATTAGTTGTTTCACTATAGGAAGTGGTTGGATAAATTTGTATAAGTGCAGAGAATATGTTAATATAATGGAAATAGAAATTCATGTGTGTATTTTTAATTAAATAAAATATTTTTAAATGGAGTTGAATAAATGAAGAATATAATAATGAAGGCTATTTCCATAATAATGATGTGTATATTTACATCAACAGTATTTGGATGTACAAGTAAAAATAATAAGATTTCAGAAACAAGATATTCAGAAGAACAAATTAACATTCCAGAGCTAACTAATGTATACGATGTGAAATTATTTGAAAATCAAATTAGTCTTATTGGAAGTGATTCAAACAATACATTAGTAGATACTTATAACAGTGATAAAGACACATGGATATATTCTCCTATAAATATTCACTATGAAGGAAAAATAACTGATGATGATGCTACCCTTCAAGCATTATCAAATGATAAGTCTATAGAAAAATATGCACCTATTGATGCAACAGTATCAGATGAAGGAAATATGGCATATATTGACTATGAAAAAGCTAAGGGAAAAGATAATATTAATCATAATATTTATACAACTGATAGAAAAACAATAGCTATAGATATAAATAAAGAAATATTAGATAGCTTAGGTGATATTAACTATTTAAACAGCAAGGATTTATTTGCTATTTCAGAGAAGGATATATATCAATATAATGGAGAAACTGGAAAGCTAAAGTTTCAATACCATATTGAGACAGGAAGTATACTAAGTCAATGTTACATAGACAATAATTTATATGTAGTAACTACAAGTGGATTTGAAAAATATGACACTAATACAGGAAAAAAGGTAGAGGATATAGATTCTCTTAGGGAATATGTCGATTCAAACACTAAGATATTTAAAGGTATTGGAACAAAGATATTAATTAGAAATTCAAAAGGTTTATTTAGATATAAAACAAATGATGGAACAATTGAAAAAATAATTGATGGATCCTATACATTACTAGGTGATAGTCAATTAGATGTGGTAAGTATATTAGAATATAATAAAACAAATACAAATTCAAAGTATGAATACATGGTATTATACAAGGACAATAGCAACAATAAATTCAGCCTTTATAAATATAAATATTCTGAGAAGCTATCCAATAAAGAATTAACAGAAATAAGTATTTATTCATTATATGAAAATGAAAGCATAAAACAGTTTGCAAGGAAATATCAAAATGATAAAGATGATATTAAAATAAATTATGAATTTGGTATAGGGACTTATGGAGGATTAACTGAAGATGATGCTCTAAAGAAACTTAATACTGAGATAATGGCAGGAAAGGGTCCAGATATACTTTTATTAGATGGTATGAATTCAGAATATTATGAAGAAAAAGGTATATTAGAAAACTTAGATGATATTGTAGAGGAAAACAAAGAGGATTTATTTTCAAATATCATAGATAGCTTTTATAAAGGTAATAAAATATATCTAATTCCAATTAATATAAAAATACCAATGATTATGGGTAAAAAGGATGTAGTTTCAGATGGGGAAGATATAAAAAGTTTAGCCAATAGTATAGAAGATAATTTAAAAAATCAAGATATAAGTATTATGAAAATATATAATCCAGAAGATATTATAAATCTTATGTATTTCACATCATCAAAGGATTTTATTGATGGAAAAGATTTGAATGAAGAAAGTGTAAAAAGTTTTCTAGAAAATACTAAAAAGATTTATGATATATCAAAAAATAAAACTAATAAAGATGAGTACAAGCTATATAATGAGTCAAGTAATAAATATAAAGAACAATATGGAGATGGAGAATTATTTTCTAAAAATATATTCTTAACTAAGTCAATAGGACCAAATGATTTTGTGAAAAAGGATATTACAAATGTAGATTTGGGTTATGTAAGTTCATTGGCTGATGTATCAAGGGTATTAGGAACTGTAAATAATAGAGACGATATAAGTTATAAATATTTTTCGGGAAATGGTGAAAAGTTATTTTTGCCTGGAAATGTTGTAGCTGTAAATTCCAAAAGTAAGAATAAAAAGATGGCAAAGGAAATAGTTTCTGATATATTAAAGAATGAATATTTTAATTCAGATACAGAAGGTATATTTACTACTAATAAGAAATTGCTTGAGAATAGTTTTCAGATAAATAAGGATAAGGGTATTGGTAGTATTGGAATAGGAAATGAAGATGGAGAAGTTTTAATTCCAATAAAGTGGCTAGATAATGAAAATTACAACTATATAATAGATACCATAAATAGTTTAGAAGGTAGTATAGATACTAATACAATAGCTTTAGATCCTATTTTAGACTATGGGAAGAAATATATTTTAGGGGATATGTCTATAGATGAGACCTTAAATAAGATTTCTAAGGATTTGAATATAAAATTGGAGGAATAAGATGATTAATGGAATAAATATAAGCAAAAAAGTGAATAGAAACTATAATAAAAAAGGATTAGTTTTTATTTTACCAAGTTTGCTAGGATTAATAGTGTTTATATTTATTCCTTTTTTAGATGTAGTAATTAGATCTTTTCAGGATGAAATATCTAGAGAATTTATAGGATTGTCAAATTATAAGGATATATTTACTAATAGTGCTTATAAATTAGCTTTATTTAATACAATTAAGTTTACAATTATATGTATTCCATTACTATTAGCAATTTCATTGATTATATCAGTTTTACTAAATAGAATTGTAAATAGTAAAATTTCAAATTATATAAAAACAGGTTTCCTTCTTACATATGTTGTTCCCACTGCTTCAGTTGTATTAATATGGAAGATATTTTTTAGTGAAAAGGGATTAATAAATGGAATGTTTTTTAAGTTGGGATTTCAAGAAATAGATTGGATGAATAGCAAATATGCCTTCATTGTACTTATAATTAGCTATTTATGGAAGAACCTTGGGTATAGTATTATTTTATGGTTAACTGGAATAAATGCAATTAATAAAGAAATTATTGAAGCAGCAATGATAGATGGAGCTGGAGAGTATATTATATTTAAAAATATAATACTACCTAATTTAAAAACTTCTTTTTACATAATTACTATTATTTCTATAATAAATACTTTTAAAGTATTTAGAGAAGCCTATCTTGTTGGTGGAAATTATCCAGATGAGAGTATGTACATGTTACAGCATGTTTTTAATAATTGGTTTGTTGCTTTATCCTTTGGAAAGATTGCAGCAGCGTCAGCAATAATGGCAATTATTATTACTTTATTAATTATTGTTCTTAAAAATCAGTGGAAATAAGAATATTGGGTAGGTGAAAAGATGAAGAGGAAAATAATCACAATAGCACTTGTACTTATGGGATTTCTATTTACAATGCCCATAATTCTTCTTATTATATTTTCTTTAATGGGAAAACAAGAATTACTAGACAGTTTAGGGTCTATATTATCAAATTCAGATAAATATATAAAATTAATATTTATGCCAAAGTATCCAACATTTAAATCCTATATAAAGGTATTATTTGATTCGCCAGAGTTTTTCGTTACATATTGGAATTCAGTTAAAATTGTTATTTTTGTTTTATTTGGACAGATAATTATAGGAGTTCCTGCAGCATGGGGATTTGCAAAATATAATTTTAGATTTAAAAGCTTCTTTTTCACCTTATATATAGTTGTTATGCTTATGCCATTTCAAGTTACAATGCTATCAAGTTATTTATTACTTGATAAATTGAATCTTATAAATACTCACCTAAGTATAATATTACCAGGTGTTTTTTCTACATTTTCAATATTCATAATGTATAGATCCTTTAAGGTAATACCAAATGAAGTTATTGAAGCTGCAAAGGTAGATGGGGCAGGAGATCTAAATATATTTTTAAAAATAGGACTACCCCTTGGAAAAAGTGGGATTATATCGGCAATGTTATTACAGTTTTTTGAATATTGGAACATTATGGAGCAACCCTTAACCTATCTTTCAGATAAGGCTTTATGGCCACTATCACTATATCTTCCAAATATAAGTTTAAGTTATGCAGATATTAGTTTTGTAGCATCAACAATTGTTTTAGCAACATCAATATTAATATTTCTTTCAGGTGAAAAATATTTAGAAGAGGGTATTTCTACATTAGCAGAAAAGGAATGATTATATGAAGTTTGAATTTAAAATACCAAATAAGATAAATAATAAATATATAAAGATATTAATATATTTCCTAATTACTATGATATTGCTTACATTTGTATCTAGATTATCTAAATCACTTACTGTACCAGTGGTACAAACTGTAAAAATACAGTCAGCAGAAATAAAGAATACTGTTTCAATTAATGGAATGGTAAAGGGAAATGAAAATGTTACTATAAACAGTATAGAAGGATGTAAGGTAAATAATATTTTTGTCTCAATTGGAAGTCAGGTTAATAAGGGAGATATACTATTTCAGATTGATTTAGGCAGTATTTCAGAAAAGCTATTAGATATTCAAAATCAGATTGATGTAAAAAGTAAAGCCTTAGAAAGAGCCAATGAAGATTATAATTATGCAAAAAAGTCAGAAGAACAAAAAATAAATAATGCAAGAAATGCAATGATAAAGGCAGAAGGATTGCCAGAGTATGAAGAACTTAAAAATAATTATGAAAATTTATTAAGTGATAAGGATTATAGCCTTACCTCATATAAAAGAGCTATAGAGGATTTAAAACAGGATAATTCTTTGCAAACCTTAGAAAGTATCAAAAATAATTATAATAATATAATTAAGGAAAATGGTAACATAACAGCAAGCTGTAGTGGTGTTGTTTCAGAAATTTTCATTTCTAATGATACTGTGTCTGATGTTGTATCTGCAATGGTAATTACAGATATATCAAAAGGTATAAGATTTGAAGGTAATGTTTCAGCTTTAGAAGGAGAAAAAATAAAGAATGGAATGAAGGCAACACAAAATAGTGGTGACTTAGAATATACTATAAAGTCTTGCGTTGTAGATAAAAAGGATAGCAATATGGCAAATGTTATAGCAACAATAGATTATGACAAGGATATTGAAATAAACTTTGGTAAGAATATTACTATTGATGTTGTTTTATCTCAGGAAGAATACAGTGATTGCATACCATTTGAGGCATTAAGAGCTGATTCAAATAAATATTTTATACTTATACTTAAAGAGGAAAATTCTTTTGTTGGAACTATATATAAGGCTGAAAGAATTAATGTGGAAATAATTGATAAAAATTCTAGGTTAATAGCAATTAAAAATACTGAAATTAATTTGGATGATGAAATTATTATAGGTAGCAATAAAAATGTATTTACAGGTGATGAGGTAAGGAAGGATAATGAATGAAAAGATTAATTGTCAATTTAATTTTAATAATTATTATGATTTTTTCAGTAGGAAGGGCAATATATAATTATGAATATCTATCTAAAAAAAGTAATGTAGTAAATGTATATTTAAATGACTCTAAATATACCAGTGAATATTTTGATAACATAAAAAAGGATGAGGATTCTTACAGTTTTGTACCTTGGAGGCAAGCTGATAATAAGCAAATATTCAATGAAGATTTAAATAGAAGTTTGGAAGCTAATATTTTTCAGCTGTATGGTGATTCATCATTTCTTTTAGATGGTAGTATACTTTTTAGAGATGATATTAATGGGTGTTTAATAGATGAAGATACGGCATATGGTCTTTTTGGGTCTATAGATGTTAAGGGTAGAAGTATACTTGTAGATAATAGGGAGGTAGTGGTTAGAGGAGTTAATAATAAATATGAAACTACTATATTTATACAGGGTATTTCAAATAGTAAGGAGCAGGTGGAGGGAATTTCTTTATGGATTCCTTCAAAGGGAGATGTATTTAATTCAAAGGATTTTGTAACTACATTTATTATGAAATATGATTTGAATAATTGTACTGTAGATAGCAATATATATAATACTATTGCAAGTGTTTTTATGATGATATTGTTTATTCTTATAGTAATATCCATGATAAATTATATAATTAAATATAAACCTATAATGGCATTATCATATATGGTAGTTGGATTAATATTAACTTTAATTACAAAATTAATTCTTAAAATAAGATTTATTATACCAATAAATAGTATTCCAAGTAATTGGTCAGACTATAAGCAATTTAGGGAGGTATATATCAGCGCAGTTGAAAATTTTAAATATTTTTTATATGTAAAGAAATATAGTATAGATATAGATAGGTTAAATAGTACCATTAATGTGTCTATGTATATTATATTAACCATTATTTTATTTTTTATTGTAACTAAAAGGCTAAGAAAAGTTTCAAGGAAAGAATTAAATTTACTTGATGATTTAAAATGAATATGTTATCATAAGGTAGTGATTTTTATATATAAAATCAAGGTAGTATGGAGAGTCTTTAAATTATTTATAATTTAAAAGGACGCTTTAAAGCGTAAAGGTGCAAATCCTTTGCTCACCACCATTGCCGTGCTAGATGGGGAGTTAGCGGTGCCCTATAACCTGCAATCCGCTATAGCAGGATTGAATTCCCTAGGTAGGTACTAATTTGTATGGCCTGCCCTATATAAGTGGTGTTGATAGTTGGGTCCCACGCAAGGAAACCCATGAACCTCGTCAGGTCCGGAAGGAAGCAGCGATAAGTGGTCACTTTTCTGTGCCGTGGATCAATCTGACTTGAGCTAACTGTATAGGTAACGCATATAAATTTTTACCGAGCTAGGGTGCACGGTTCATATTTATATGAAATTACATAGGTTACTCTTCATAGGATTAACAATATAGGACAAGGATGAGAGAATTACAAGTTATTTTGGAAATTCTCTTTTCTCATTTAAACAAGGATACTTCTGAAATTATAGTTCAAAAGTATCCTTATTTTATATAATTTATAAAATTATATAGTTTATAAATTTATATGAAATACCCTTATCTTCTTTATCTTCAGATTCATAAACCTTAGTCCAATTAGAATAATTTATCTTAGGGAAATAAGTATCTCCTTGGAAATCCTTATTAACCTTAGTTAAATACAATTTATTACAATAAGGTAGCATTAGGCTGTATATTGAACCACCACCTATTATAAAGGCTTCATTAGGGCTATCCTTATATAAAGCTAATATTTCATCTAAGCTATGGACTACTTGAACCATATCAGAGCAAGCAGTATAGTTTTTATCCTTTGTAAGGACTATGTGTTTTCTACCTGGAAGTACATTTGGAAGGGATTCAAAGGTCTTTCTTCCCATAATAATAGTGCTATTCATTGTAATTTCTTTAAATCTTTTAAGATCCTCTGGTATATGCCAAAGTAATTTATTATCTCCCCCAATGATATTGTTGTTTGCAATGGCAACAATTGCTGATAACATTATTTTGCCACCTCCATTTTAATTGCAGGATGATAGTTGTAATCTATTAATTTAACATCATCAGCTGTAAAGTTATAAAAATCTGTAATATCTGTATTAATCCAGAATTTTGGAGCATCGTAAGCTTCAGCTTTACGTGTTAACTGTAATTTTAAACCTTCTACTTGATTTTCATAAACATGGGCATTGTTAATAACATGAGTTAGTAGTCCAGGCTTATGACCAGTTACTTGTGCTAGCATATGAGTTAATACTGCAAATTGGCAGGTGTTAAAAGGTACACCAAGGCCCATATCTCCAGATCTTTGAATTAACATACAATTAAGGTGTCCTAAGCTAACGTCCCACATAGTTAAAAAGCAACATGGAGCAAGGTTCATTTCAGGTAAATCTGACCAATTCCAAAGATTAATCATCATCCTTCTATCCTGTGGATTGTTTTTAAGAGCCTTTATAAGCTCATCCATTTGGTGAAATTTTTTAACTTGGTAACCATAAGCCTTACCTATAGTTCCATCTTCACCTTCCCACTCGTTCCAAACTTTAACATTTTCTTTTCTTAAATCCTCAACTATATTTGATTGCTTTTGATATATCCAAAGCATTTCCTTTGTTGCTGTTTTAAAAGCAACAAATTTTGTTGTTAGTATAGGGAATTCTTTTTGAAGATTAAATTGCATTATTTTATGTGGCAATTTATATGTAGCAATTCCAGTTCTATTACTGTCATAATAGCCATTATTAAGTAAATCATCAATTAATGATAAATATTGTTCATCATAGTTACTCATTATAAAAAAACCTCCTTAAAGTAAAAGTATAATTTTATTTTAACATATAGTATAATAAAAGGTAGAATTTTTATTGATAGTGGAGGTGGAATTTTATGGAGTATACAGCATTATATAGAGAGTGGAGACCTAAGAAATTCCAGGATGTTGTTGGACAGGAGCATATTACAACAACATTAAAAAATCAAATTCAAAATAATAGAATTGCTCATGCATATTTATTCTGTGGAACTCGAGGTACTGGGAAAACTTCTACAGCTAAAATAATGGCAAAGGCGTTAAATTGTTTAAATATTATAGATGGTGAACCTTGTAATGAATGTGAAATGTGCAAAAAAATAAATAGTGGCTTGGCAATAGATGTTACAGAACTTGATGCAGCTTCAAATAATGGAGTGGATAAAATTAGAGATATAATTGAAGATGCAAAATATCCACCACAGGAGGCAAGATACAAGGTTTATGTTTTAGATGAGGTGCATATGCTTTCAATTGGAGCTGTTAATGCATTTTTAAAAACTCTTGAAGAGCCACCATCTAATGTAATATTTATTTTGGCGACTACAGACCCTCAAAAATTACCTATAACTATACTTTCAAGGTGTCAGAGGTTTGATTTTAAGAGAATAGTAAGTAAAAATGTTTGTGGACTACTTAGAAGAATTGTTGATACTAAGGGTATTTTAGCAGATGAAAAAAGTCTAGAGCTAATAGCTAGAACCTCTGATGGTGCTATGAGAGATGCTTTAAGTATATTAGATCAGGCAATTGCTATGGGAGATGGGAAAATTGATTATAATGATTTAGTTAGTATGCTTGGACTTGTAACTAATGATAGTCTATTTGACATAACATCTGCAATAATAAGTAAAAATATTGAAGGCTCAATGAGAATTATTGAAGAGGTAGTTTATTCTGGTAAGGATATGTATTTGTTTATTAAGGACTTAATAGTACATTTTAGAAATCTTCTAATGATTAAGGTAACAAATAATCCAGAGGAAGTATTAGATATGTCTATTGAGAATATTAATAGGATTACAGAACAAGGTGGAAGAATTAGAGTAGAAGAAATAATGAGGGATATTAGGATTCTTCAAGAGGCTGAAGGTAATGCAAAGCTCAGTAAGGATTCAAGGCTTTATATAGAACTTGCAATAGTTAAAATATGCAAAATAGAATATGACACCTCAAATGAGGTTATACTATCTAGAATTAATAGACTTGAAGAAGGGCTTAAATCAGGTGAAATTAAGGCTGTAGCTGTATCAAATGAAGTATCCTCAATTAAAGAAAATACTTCTTTAATTCAGGATAATAAGCCTATACAAAACACTATAGATAAACCTATTGTAATTAATAAGGTATCTGAAAATCCGGATTCTAAGGCTACAATTGTTGATATTCAAAGAAACTGGAAGGATATTTTAGAAAGATTCAAGGCAAGAAGGGCAATGATAGTGTATGCCTCTATTTTAACAGGGAAACCTATAGAATGCAGTAAAGGGATTGTAACAATACATTATACAGAGGAATACGCCTTTAGCAAGGAAAGACTTGAAAAGGCAGAAAATAATAAAATTGTTAATGAGGTAATATCAGAGATTATGGGTGAAGATATCAAAACAAAATTTGTTGTTGATAAGGGAAATCAGTTACCTAAAAATACTGAAAATTTATTATCAGATAGTATAGATTCTGAAATCTTTGAAGTAATTGACAATTAATTATTTCAAGGCTTAATGCTTTAAATTTGAGTTGGAAAGGATGGATTAAGGTTGATAAAGAAATTAATAACTATTTTAAAAGATAAATATATACAGTTTGCAATTATTTGCTCCATAGCAATTATTTTAGCAGTGTTAATAATAGCTTTCGAACCATTTGCAGAACTTCCGTTTATATACAATCAATTTTAAAGGGGAAAATAAATGAAGATTTTAGAAGGAATATTAAAATATTCAGAAACTAATAGAATAGCTTTAGTATGTGATAATGAAAAAATGAAATATAGTGAACTTAATACAAATTCTGAGGCCATAGCAGCTTTTATATTAGAAGCCTTAGGAAAGGATAATACACCAATAGTTATTTATGGGAATAAGGAAAATTTAATGATGTGTTGTATGATGGCCGCATTAAAATCAGGAAGAGCATATATACCTATAGATATTTCCTATCCTAAGGAAAGGGTTGAGGCTATAATTAATGAAGTAAAACCTAAAATACTTTTTGATTTTAGTCATGAAAATACCTTTAGTAACATAAAAACAATAAAACCATCAGATATAGACTTAATTATTAAGGAATATAAAAATATAAAGATAGATAAAATAAATTGGGTAAAAGATGATGAAAATGCCTATATTCTTTTTACCTCTGGAAGTACAGGAAAGCCTAAGGGAGTTCAGATTAGCAGTAATAATTTAAATAATTTTGTATCATGGATTGTAGATTATTTAAAACTAGATGACAGTGAAGAAATCTTTATGAATCAGGCAGCATATTCCTTTGATTTATCCGTTACATCAATATATCCAGCATTAAGTTATGGAAAGACATTACATGGATTTTCAAAGAAAACCTTAGAAAATTTAAAGGATTTATTTGAAGACATAAGTAGTTCTGATATTAATTTCTGGGTATCAACTCCATCCTTTGCAGGAATGTGTGTGGCAGAAGATAGCTTTAATTCACAAATGTTAAAAAATCTTAAGGCAATGATATTTGTTGGGGAGGTTTTGCCAAGACCATTAAGTAAAACATTATTAGACAGATTTGAAAATACAAGAATAATTAATGGATATGGACCTACAGAAGCTACAGTTGCAATAAGTGCAAATGATATTACAAGGAAAACCATTGAAGAAAATGAAAGTCTTCCTATAGGCTATCCAATGAAAACATCAATAGTTAAAATAGTTGATGAAAAATTAAATATTTTAAAGGAAGGTGAAAAGGGAGAAATAATAATAGTTGGACCTAGCGTAAGTAAGGGATACTATAATAATGAAGAAAAAACAAATGCAAGTTTTTATTTTGATGATTATAATGGAAAAAAGATGAGAGCCTATAAAACAGGGGATTTAGGATATTTTATTAATAATAACCTATTTTACTGTGGCAGAAAGGATTTTCAGATAAAACTTAATGGTTATAGAATAGAAATAGAAGATATTGAAAATAATTTAATTAGGGTTAACAATGTAAAAAATGCAGCAGTGGTACCTATTATAAAAAATGATAAAATTGCATATTTAACAGCTTTTGTACAACTTACAGAAAAAAGTGACTTAGGAAGTTTAAAAACAGGAATACTTATAAAAAAGGAAGTATCAAAATTAATTCCTTCTTATATGGTACCAAGAAATATAAAAATAATAGATGAATTTCCTACTAATATTAATGGAAAAATTGATAGAAAAAGATTGTTGGAGGAATAATTAATGAATTTTGATCAATATGGAGACTATTTATATTTATATTTATTATTAATTACATTAATTCCAGCAATAATATTAATTTTAAATAAAAAATCTATAAAATATTATGGGATTATATCCTCATTTTTTATAATAATATTATTAATGGGCTTTAGAACTACGCAATTTCAGCTTTTCATAAGTTTTCTTATTGGAGAATTTGTAGTTATATTTGGGTATCTGTATATAAGAAAGAAAACTGATAACAAATATTTATATTGGCTATTTTTATTAATGTCAATGTTTCCATTAATAATAACAAAACTAGCTGGTTTAACAGAATATGCTTCAATAATTGGATTTATAGGTATATCATATTTAAGCTTTAAGGCAATACAAATGATAATTGAGATTTATGATGGAGCTATAACTAAAATAAATATAGGAACATTTATATGCTTTATTACTTTTTCACCTACATTAAGCTCAGGGCCTATTGATAGATGGAAAAGATTTAATGAAGACATTGAAAGACGGTTAGATAAAAAGGAATATATAGAAGATTATTTATTAATTGGAATACAAAAAATTGCAATGGGTGTTGTATACAAGTTTGTTTTAGCTTATTTAATAAATACATATTTATTATTAAAAATACCTACAACAATTTCCTTATTAAGTAGTATTCAATATATGTATGTATATACACTTTATCTATTCTTTGATTTTGCAGGATATAGCCTATTTGCAGTAGGTACTAGTTATATTTACGGAATAAAGACTCCGGAAAATTTTAACAAACCATTTAAAAGTAAGGATATGAAGGAGTTTTGGACAAGATGGCATATATCTTTATCAAGGTGGTTTGGAGATTATATTTTCTCAAGATTTGTACTTAATTCTATGAGAAAAAAGAGATTTAAAAGTAGATTTACAGCTTCCCATGTTGCACAAATCTTGACAATGTTTATAATGGGATTATGGCATGGATTTACTGTGTATTATATTTTATATGGACTATATCAAGGGATAATATTAGTATTAACTGATATATATCAAAGAAAATCCAAGTTTTATAAAAAAAATAAAAAGAATAAGTGGTTCAATTTGGTTCAGGTCATAGTTACCTTCCATCTAATTTGTTTTGGAATGCTTATTTTTTCAGGATATTTATTTAAATAAGGAGGAAGATTATGAAGGAAAAGGTTTTAGAAATATTAATTGAAGTTACAGGAAATGATGATATTCAAGAGGACTTAGATTTAAATTTATTTGAAGCAGAATTACTAGATTCTTTGGGAATTATTGAAGTATTATTACAAATTGAAGAAAAACTTAAAATAAAGCTTCAACCAACAGATTTAGAAAGAGAAGATATGTCTACAGTAAATAAGCTTACTGCTTTTCTTGAAAAAAGGTAATGAAATAGTATATAATAAATTTATTATTTATATAGGGAGGAAATTAAATTATGGCTAAAGGTGGATTTGGAGGCTTCGGCGGAGGCAACATGAATAACTTAATGAAGCAAGCACAAGCTATGCAAAAACAAATGGAAGATATGCAAAAACAAATGGAAGTAGCTGAGTTTGAGGCATCTACAGGTGGTGGTGCTGTATCAGTTAAGGTAAATGGTAAAAAGGAAATATTAGCTGTTAACATAAAACCAGAGGTAGTAGACCCAGAAGATGTTGAAATGTTAGAAGACTTAGTATTAAGTGCTGTAAATGAAGCCTTAAGAAAGGCAGATGAAGAATCAAGCGAAAAAATGGGTAAACTAACAGGAGGAATGAATCTTCCTAAAGGATTATTCTAAAATTTTGTGCAAGGATGTTTCTTTGAAACATCCTATTTTTTATATAGGATGGTGAAGATATGGATTTTTATCCAGTTGCAATAGAAAAACTAATAGAAGAATTTTCTAAACTACCAAGTATCGGAAAGAAAACAGCTCAAAGATTAACGTTACATATATTAAATTTACCTAGTGATGAGGTAAATGAATTTGCAGAAGCTTTAATAAAGGCAAAGGGAACAATCAAATATTGTTCAGTATGTGGAAACTTTACAGATTCTGATCCTTGTGCAATTTGTAATAATCCCAATAGGGATAATAGTGTTATTTGTGTTGTAGAAGAACCAAAGGATATTATGACCTTAGAAAAGGTAAAGGAATTTAATGGGTTATATCATGTACTACATGGAAATCTTTCACCTATGCAAGGAAGAGGACCACAGGATATTAAAATAAGAGAACTTGTTTCAAGAATGAATGACAAGGTAAAGGAAGTAATAATTGCAACTAATCCTAACGTAGAGGGAGAAGCTACAGCTATGTATATTTCTAAAATATTAAAACCTCTTGAGGTAAAGGTTACAAGAATTGCAGCAGGAATACCAGTTGGTGGAGATTTAGACTATGCTGATGAAGTTACATTATCTAAAGCTTTAGAAGGAAGAAAAGAAATATAAAAGAAATACTGTATATTATTACCATGATGTGGATAAACTTATTATAAGGAGTTTAACTAAATTTAGGAGGATAATGTATGGAAAAGGAAAAGATTACCCGTATAATACTTCACTCAATAAATAAAAGGTGTGAGGGCAAAGAAATACTTTCTGCAATGGAAACTGCCATAACAGAAATGGAAGTAGCAAGAAGTTTATTTAACAATGCAACAGATGGAAGATTAATTGAAGTTGCAATATATTCAGAACAAGTGGCCAAAAAAAGATATGATTACTTATTAAAAATAGCAAAAGACAAGGGGTTAACTGTTAGTAATGATTATGTAATAGATCAGTGCTCAAAATTAGCCGAATGATAAAAGGAGGAAGAGATGGATAATGAATTGATTATTTACGGGATAATAGGAATTGTAATATTATTTATAGTATTAAAAGTATTTAAATGGCCATTAAAGATATTATTAAATGGAATATTTGGGGTAGTATTATTATACATTGTAAACTTAATTGGTGGATATTTTGATTTTTATATAGCAATAAATATAGTAACAGCATTGGTTGCAGGTATACTTGGGATACCTGGAGTTGCAATATTAATTATATACAAACTATTTTTTTAAGGGCTTTGGCACTAACTATTTAGTGCCAAGGCCTTTATAAACATAATTTAAGGTTAATTTAACTATTTTAATTGATAAACATTTGGTATTATAAATTTATAATGCTTAAGGAGGTATGGTAATGAGTATACTGGAGGTCAAAGGTATAGCAAAAAAGTTAGGCAAAAGAGAAATAATAAAGGAATTAAATTTTCAAGTTAATGAGGGTGAAATATTTGGATTTCTAGGACCAAATGGTGCTGGTAAAACCACAACTATAAGAATGCTTGTGGGGCTAATTTCTTATGATAAAGGTGAAATTAGAATATGTGGAGAAGATTTAGGAAAAAATAAAGAGAAGGCATTAAAAAGTGTTGGGGCTGTAGTTGAAAATCCTGAATTATACAATTATTTATCTGGAAAAGAAAATTTAATGCAAATTGCAAGAATTAGAAAAGTTTCAAAGGAAGAAATAGATGAATTAATTGAACTTGTAGGTCTTACAAATAGAATTAATGATAAGGTTAAAAAGTACTCATTGGGTATGAAACAAAGATTAGGCCTTGCAGCTGCATTAATTGGAAATCCTAAACTATTAATATTAGATGAACCTACAAATGGTCTAGATCCATCAGGTATTATGGATTTTAGAGGAATAGTAAAAAAGGCAGCCAGAGAAAGAGGCATGGCAGTATTTATATCATCCCACATATTAAGTGAGGTTCAAAATTTATGTGATAGGGTTGCATTTATAAATAACGGTGTAATAAAATCTGTTGAGGATATTAAAGAGTCTAACATAAAAACAGATTATGAAAGTTTAACTTTAAAGGTAAGCAATAATATAAACAATACTTTTGAAATTATTAAACAATTGGAGTATGTTAATTCAGTAAATCTTATTAATGAAGAATTAAACATAATAATTGTAAGTGGAAAAACAAATGAATTATTAAAACAGTTAATAGAAAATAATATAAATATAGAAGAGTTATTTAAAAATAGAAAGGGACTTGAACAAAGATATATGGAGCTTGTTGAAGGGGGTGTAAGATAATGTTATTAAGTCTTATAAAAAATGAATTAAGAAAAATTTTTAGAAGGACAAAGACATGGGTTGTATTTGGGTTGTTTGTAATATTCACCATACTTATGATAGTTAGCAGTAAAATTTCTTCAGATAATATGAAATACTATAATTCATTAGAGTATACAATAACAAACATGGAGCAAAACATAAATAATCAAAAGGAGTATATGAAAAACTCTATAGAAGGGCAAAAGCTAGAAACAGATGATTACTTAAAGGAAAGTGAACTTACATTAGAAAAATACAAGCAAATTCAAGCCAACACTCCAAAAGAAGAACAGTGGAAGGAAATGCTAAAGATTGAAAAGGAAGGTCTTGAAAATAATATTAATTTATATGGTGAAAAGCAGGATGATTTCACCTATGAAAAGGAAAGAATTAAGGAAATAGATGAGGCATTAAAAACAGGCATAGAGCCAAATAATGACTGGGAGTTTGAAGCTGTTAATTTCTCCACATCACTTATAACGATTATGGGAACATTAATTCTTGCAGCAGGTATAGCAATATTTATTAGTGATATAGTATCTGGAGAGTCAACACCTGCTACTTTTAAGTTCTTATTAGTACAACCTGTTAAAAGAGGAAAGATTCTTTTATCAAAATTTATAGCCTCTATTATTTCAGTAGTAGGACTTATTGCAACTTCTGAAATTGTATCATTCTTAATTATAGGTATTTTTACAGGATTTAAGAATGCTAGTAAGTTAGTAAATGTAGGGATAAAGTATAAGTGGGATTATACAAATGCTGAAATGTATGGAGGACCACAACTTGTATCAATAGAAAACAGTGGTAAGTTTATTTCAAAGATGGAATTATTGTTATCAGGCTTTGGAATGCAAATATTATTTATAGTTGCTTGCTGTGCCTTTGTATTTATGATCTCTACTATATTTAAAAGCAGTATGTCTACTATGGCATTATCAGTTATGATAACTATTTTATTCTCAATAGTTACTAATATGTCTTCAGCAATAAGAAAGATAGCTCATTTAATCTTTTTTAGTTATGGTGATACCATTAGCTTAATTGAGGGAAATATTGCCATGCAATATCAAAATATAAACTTTTCACCTGTTATGGGGGTAGGAGTTATGCTGGTAACAATTGCACTTTGTTATGGAGTATCCTATATTGTATTTAATAAAAAGGATATGTTAATATAATAGAAAAATAAAAGGGAAGGGATGAAATAATCTTGGCAGCAGGAAATGGAGTTAATTGTAGTGATTGTCCTGAACTTAAAGCAGGAAAATGCTCTGGGACAGATTTAAGTTGTTTATGCTATAAATGTCCTAGAAAGCTTGCACAATGCCTATGTGTAAAATATTGCAGAGAAACTGAATCAGTTTTAGATCTAGCATATACTAATTATTAAAAAAGTAATTGTACTACAAGGTAAAAAGTAGTAAAATTAAATCTAAGTTGATTTTTAATCAATGAAAATTGTGGGGATTTGTTTATAATTATAAACAGATATAAAAAAATTATTTTGGGAGGAATCGTAAATGATAAGAATTTTGGCAAATGATGGCTTAGAGGCATCAGGGGTAAAGGCACTAGAGGCAGCAGGAGCAGAGGTTGTAACAGACCATATAGCTCAAGATGAACTTGGAGTAGCAGTTAGGGATTTTGATGTACTTATAGTAAGATCAGCTACTAAGGTAACTGCAGATGTTTCAGAGAAGGCTAATGGAGGAAAATTAAAACTAGTTATTAGAGCAGGTGTTGGAGTTGACAATATAGATATTCCAGCTGCAAAGGCTAATGGAATTGAAGTTAAAAATACACCAAATGCAAGTTCAAATTCTGTTGCAGAATTAGCAATAGGTCATATGTTTGCATTAGCTAGATTTATTGGAATTTCAAATGTAACTATGAGAAATGGTGAATGGAATAAAAAGCAATATGAAGGATCAGAAATTTCAGGTAAGACTTTAGGAATAGTTGGAATGGGAAGAATAGGACGTTCATTAGGTGCAAAGGCAGAAGCCCTTGGAATGAAGGTTGTATATACTGATTTATTTGGGAAACAAGATTCATTAAGCTATGAATTTTTACAATTAGAAGATTTATTAAAGGTATCAGACTTTATTTCATTACATGTACCTTACGATAAGAATCAAGGTTCATTAATAGGAAAGAAAGAATTTGATATTATGAAGGATGGGGTATTCTTAATTGACTGTGCTAGAGGTAAAGTTGTAGAGGAAACTGCATTACTTGAAGCATTAAATAGTGGTAAGGTTGCAGGTGCAGGTCTTGATGTATTTGAAGAAGAACCAACAAAAAATACCACATTAGTTAATCATCCAAAGGTAAGTGCTACACCACATATTGGAGCAGCAACAAATGAAGCTCAAACTAGAATAGGTGAAGAAGTAGTATCAACTGTAAAAGAATTCTTTAATTTATAGGAGGGAAATCTAGATGACTATTGTTAAACCATTTAATGGTATAAGACCAGTAAAGGAATTAGCATCAAAGATTGCAGCACTTCCATATGATGTTATGAATACTGAAGAGGCAAGAGAAATGGTTTTGGGAAATCCATACTCATTTCTACATGTAGATAAAGCTGAAATAGATTTAGAACCATCAATTGATGTTCATGATGAAAAAGTTTATTTAAAGGCAAGAGAAAATTTAGATAAAATGATTAATGATGGACAATATACTCAAGATGAAAACCAATGTCTATATATATACAGACAAATAATGAATGGTAGAGCACAAACAGGATTAGTATTTTGTGCATCTATAGATGAATATATAAACAATAAAATTAAGAAACATGAATTTACAAGGGCTGATAAAGAACAAGACAGAATTAATCATGTTGATTATTGTGATGCTAATACAGGTCCAATATTCTTAACTTATAAGGAACACGATATAGCATCAGAAGTTATAAAGGCATGGGCAAAATCTGAAAAAAGAAAACCAATTTATGATTTCACATCAGAAGATGGTATACAACATATTGTTTGGGTTATTGATAACAGCATAATAGTTGATGAAATAACTGAATTATTTAAAGAGGTAAAAAGCTTCTATATAGCAGATGGTCATCATAGATCAGCATCCGCAGTAAAGGTTGGACTTAAAAGAAGGGAAGAAAATCCAAACTATACTGGAGAAGAAGAATTTAATTATTTCTTGGCAGTTGCATTTCCAGACAATGATTTAATGGTTATGGATTATAATAGAG
>CAMNZV010000010.1 GCA_946575275.1 uncultured Clostridium sp.
CTACCTATAAAACCTATAATTAAGGATAATATATACCCTATAAAACCTAACTCTAACGTAACTATTAATGCCTCTTTGTAAAGAGGTATATTTTGTATAATAAAATCAAAGTCCACGATTTTTCCTCCACATCCAAATTAAAACATTGTATTCTGATATGTTTACTATATAATACTCCCATGATGAATTATTGTCAATGTTTTTTACTGGAATTTCTTATTTAATATAAAAAAGAAAGTCATTAAGCTAAGAATTTATATTCCTACTTAGCTTAACAACTTTATATTAAAATTATTTATCTTTTATTAATAAAAAAATCATTTAATATTTTACTGCATCTATTATCATAACACCAATTAATTTGAACAAAAGAATTTAAACTTCTATTATCGGACAAGTTAATTACAGAACCACAGGCTCCCATATCACTATTAAAAGTACCTATATGCAACTTTGATATCCTACTTTGGATAATAGCCCCCATGCACATAATACATGGTTCTAAGGTTACATACATCTCACACCCATTAAGTCTCCAATCACCTATTTCAATTGATGCCTTCGAAATAGCTATTAGTTCAGCATGTTTGGTAACATCTTTCATTTGCGCCTTTAAGTTATGGGCCCTTGAAATTATACTTTTACCCTTTACAATAACAACACCTATTGGTACTTCATCTTCAATGAAGGCTTGCCTTGCTTCTTTTAAGGCTTCTTCCATAAAATCCATTTAGTATCTCCTAATAATGACTAATTCTTAAGTAAATATTCTGACTTTCTTAATTCTATTTTTGTCAACTTCTTCAACTATAAATTTAACCTGATTAATTTCAATTTCATCTTTTTCTTCTGGTATTCTACCTAATTCTTCTATTATTAAACCTGCAACTGAATCTAGTTCTTCAGATTCCATATTTACACCTATTAATTCACTTATTTCGTCTAGTTTTGCACCACCATCTACTATATATTCATCCTCTTTAACTATTTCTATTTTTACCTCTTCAGCGTCAAATTCATCCTCTATATCACCAACTATTTCTTCTACAATATCCTCCATTGTAAGTATTCCAACGGTTCCTCCATATTCATCAAGTACAATTGACATATGATTTCTTGACTTTTTCATATCTGCAAATACTTCTGAAATTTGTTTGAATTCGAAGGTATAGTATGGCTCTCTAACGTAATCTTTTATATTAAATACTTCTAATTTTTCTCCAATAATTAAATCCTTAACATTAAATATACCTACAATATTATCTATTGTATCATCATAAATTGGGAACCTAGAAAACTGCTCCCTTTTTATTATATCTATAACTTCCTCATAACTTATTTTCACATCTAAGGCTACTATATCTACTCTTTGTAGCATTACTTCCCTAACTTGCATATCACCAAAATCAAAAACGTTAAATATCATTTCTCTTTCAACATCTTCAAGAACACCTTCTTTTTCACTTACACCTACCATAGTTCTTAGTTCTTCAGCTGTAATAAAAGAATCTGCTGCTTTAGGGTCCCCACCTAAAAGTTTTATAAACACATTTGAAATTGCAGTTAAAACAAATACTAAGGGTTTTAATATTAATACACAAGCATTAATTGGTTTGCTTATAGATAATGATATACTTTCACATTTTTGTTTCCCTATGGTTTTGGGAGTTATCTCGCAGAAAATTATTATTAACATTGTCATTATTAATATTGCTACAATTATTCCTATTACCTTTCCAAATATATTAATTGCTATAAATGTTGCTATTGCTGCTGCCGAAATATTTACAAGGTTGTTTAAAACAAGTATAACCTCAAGAAGTTTACTTCTATTTTCTAGTAACTTTTCTAAAACATTTGCTCCATTAACCTTTTCTTCAACCATTTGTTTAAGTCTTATTTTACTTAATGACATTAATGCTGTTTCAGATATTGAAAAAAAGCCTGATAATAATAATAGTATTAACAATATAATAATAAATCCAGTATAACTGCTCAGATCCAAAAGATCACTCTCCTAATTTTTTAAATTTTCAATTTATTTTAGATATGATTATATCACAAAATAATTATTAAGTGTTAATTTATCCATTAATTTAACAGTTTAGTTAAATTTCAATTTTATAATTTTTATTCAAAAATACCATACTTTATCCTTATTCTATCTATCTTATCTATCATAGAATTAGAAATTATAAACAAAAAAAACACTGTTGATATTCCATGTATTAAATCAAATATTGCTGCCATGCTGTAATTTGCAACTATTGCTGCAACTGTAAACTTAGGTGAAAACATTAAAAGTGATCCTGTATTTACAATACCTCCATACATAAAGAAGGTTGCTAATCCACCATATATACAAAGGTTAATCTTATTCTTTTTTAACCTTCCATCTTTAAATAATATTCCTGCCAAAAATCCAATAATTCCAAAGGCAAACATTTGCCAAGGTGTCCATGGTCCTTGACCAAAGAAAAAATTAGACACAAAACCTGTCATAGCGCCAACTAAAAAACCACTTTCCCTACCCAAACAGGAACCTGAAATTATTACAATTGCTACAACTGGTTTAAACTGTGGAACCATATAAAAAGCTGCTCTTCCTGCAACAGCTATAGCTGTTAATACCGCTATTATTATAAGTTCCCTGCTTTTAGGCTTTCTATTTTCAAATGTCCTAAAAAAGGGTATCATGGTGTAAATTATAATTAATAAGCTTATTATATAATACTTTCTATTTCCTAGGAAATAGACCCCCATTAATATTGTAATAGGTATAATTATTAAATTTAAAATATTATTTATTTTTTCTTTCATCTTATCACTCCTAAATATATATTAATTCATCCTGTTATTTCTGTAAACTAACCTAAAATTAAGCAATGTGCAAGATGAATAAAAAATTTGTTGCTTTTACTATAAAATAATTAAATGAAATATGATAGAATTAATTTTGACAAGGGTGTCTTATTTTTAAGGCACCTTATTTTTTTTTAAGGAGGCTAACTATGAACTTTAATTATAATTTACCTGTTAATCTTATCTTTGGCTCTGGTGAAAGCTGCCGTATTGGTATTGAGGTATGTAAATATGGTAAAAAGGCACTAATAGTAACAGGAAAAAATAGCACTAAAAAAAGCGGTTTATTAGATAAGGCAATTGATCTTTTGAAAATATCTGGTGTGACTTATGTAATATTTGATAAAGTAGAGCAAAATCCATTAACAACAACAATATATGAAGGAGTAGCATTAGCAAAAAATCATGGTTGTGATGTTATTTTAGGAATTGGAGGTGGTAGCATTATGGATGCCGCAAAGGCAATTGCATTTGCTATTAAAAACCCAGGCGATATTTCAGATTATATATTTGGCACAAAAGCTGGTTGTGATGCTGTAAATTTAGTTTTAGTTCCAACCACCTGTGGTACAGGAAGTGAAGGAAATTCTTTTGCAGTATTAACAAATCCTGCAACAAAGGATAAAAAATCACTACGAGATAATAAGGTAATTGCCAAAGCCTCTATAATTGACCCTCAGTTAATGATGACAATGCCAAAAGACTTAATTGCTTCAGTAGGATTTGATGCCCTATGTCACAACATGGAAGCATATTTATCTAAATCTTCCCAACCCTTAACTGATATACAAGCTTTATACGGAATGAAACTAATAAGTGAGAATCTTCCTATTATTTATAATGATAATAATAACTTAGAAGCCTTTGAAAAAGTTACTCTAGGCAGTACATTAGGTGGTATGGTAATTGGAGTTGTTGGAGTAACAGCTGCACATGGTCTTGAACATCCTGCAAGCGGTTTACGTGATATTGCTCACGGAAAAGGTTTAGCTGCTCTAACTCCAATTATTACAGATATGTCCTATAAAAGTAACCTTAATAAATATAAAGATATTTCAAAAATATTAGGTGGAGCTTCAGCAGAAGATTGTGGGGATTCTATTCGTTTATTTTTAGATAAGATAAACCTTAGAATATCTCTTGGTCAAATCGGTATTAACAATAAGGATGTAGATTGGATGGCTGAAAATACCTTTAAGGTTTCCAAGGCAAGTATACAAAATCATCCTAAAGAATTTTCTATAGAAGAAATTAAAGAAATCTATTATAAATCCATATAAGGAGGATTATTTCATGAGTAATTTTAAAGAATATAAAATAAAACTAGTTGTTAAAAGTTCAAATTGCCATTTATATAAAGCTGGTGATGAGATATATATTGATGGTGCAGTTCTAGATAAAGAAAAATCTGCTAACGTTTGTCTAACTGCAATTAATGCATTTTATCCCTTTATTTATGCTACCCGCAAAAGGGTAACTAAAGAGGAAATGGGGTTTGAAGACTTAACCTTTCAATGTCCAGATTGTCCAGAGACGGTAAAGTTTACTATAATTCCTTATGAATAAAGTTTAATTTAATCTTTTGTGACCTAAACAAAATAGTGTATAATTATAAAAAATGTAGTTTAGGGGCGATTAGATGGCAATTACTGTTTTGGAAATACAAAAGCTAGCCTGTCTTACCAAAATGAATTTAATAGCAGGTGAAAATGGTCTTAATAAGGAAGTTCAATGGATATATATTGCTGAATGTTTTGAAGACCCTTTAGAAGGTACAAAGTGGTTGCAGGGTGGTGAAATTGTTTTCATTACTGGACTTGCTGTAAAAGGAAGATTAAATATCCTAGAACAATTAATTCAAGATATTTATGATAAAAAGGGTGTAGCTCTAATAGTAAATATTGGTCCTTATATAAATAAGGTTCCTAAAAATGCTATTGATATAGCAGATAAATTAAATCTTCCCCTTTTTGAATTGCCATGGGAAATAAAACTTACTGAAGTTACCAAGGCTGTAAGTGAGTCCATTATTATGTCTAGAATAGAGGAAAATTCACTATCTAACTTTTTGAACAATATTCTTTTTGGGAAAGGAGAAGATGGAAATCTTAAAGATAGAGTGTCCTATTTTGGATATAACCTAAAAGGGAAGTGTAATATTATACTTATTCGTTTTAATAGTTTTCAAATTAAGCCTGAATATTCTATCTCTAAAATTAAATTTACTTTAAAGAAATTAATTAATGAAATACTAATTAAGTATTCTTTAAAATTACTTTTAACTGAAAAGGATGATTCAATTATTATTTTTGCTCAAAATGATGACTTTATTAACAATAGAATTGAAAGAGCTATAATTGACATTCAAAATGAAGTGAAAAAACAGTTGCAAGGAATCACAATTAATATTGGAATCGGTAATAGCTATGAAGATTTAAACATGATGAAAAAATCATTGCAAGAAGCTGAATTTGCTATTGATAAAGCAGAATGTTTTGATTGCAATAATACTATTACTAAATATACTGATATAGGTGTATTTAGTCTATTATTTAATATTCACAATAAAGAAACTCTAAAATCCTATTATAATAACATACTAGGTTCAATTGAAAATCATACAGATTACATCAATATTCTAGAAGTATATTTAGGTGAAGATTGCAATTTATTAAGCACTGCTGAAAAATTATTCATTCATAGAAATACCCTAACATATAGAATTAATAAAATTGAAAAAATATTAAATCGAAACCTACATTCTTTTCAAGATTGTGTTGAAATAAAATTAGCATTATATATAAGAAAAATCCTAAGCAAACAATAATTTTCGTCATTGTGCACAAAAAATATATTCCTTATGTCTATATTATTTATTTCTATAGAGTATTACTATATATTCATAGTAATATTTTGTAGACAAGGGTGTCTATCACAAAAAGTGATAGGCACCCTTTATTTTTATAATATGGAGGGGAAAATATGAAGAAAATTGAGATAATTACAAGACCAGACAAATTAGAAGGTTTAAAAGATTTATTAACGGCTCATAACTGTCAAGGTATGACAGTATCAACTGTTATGGGCTGTGGGAAACAAAGGGGATACGTAGCTGAAATGAATTTACCTGAACTCAATATTAATCTATTACCTAAGATATTTGTAATGACCGTAATTGAAGATGAAGAGTTAGATACAGTTCTTACAGATATTTATGAAGCGCTAGGTACGGGAACAGTTGGTGATGGTAAAGTATTTGTATATGATGTTTTGGATGTAATGAGGATTAGAACTGGTGAAAGAGGAAATAAAGCTTTATAAAGTCATTTGATAACCAAAGGCGGTTACAACTATTAATTTGCCTTTGGTTATTTTTTAATTATCAATAAGTAAGGGGCTGATAAAAATGAAGGAGCCAATTGTATCAATAGTAAATGTAGAAAAATTTTATGGTGATAACAAGGTTGTTAAAAACCTAAATATGAATATTGAAGAAGGTGAATTCCTCACAATGCTTGGACCATCCGGATGTGGTAAAACAACAACCTTAAGAATGATAGCTGGCTTTGAGGATGCCACCTCCGGACTTATTAAAGTAGAAGGCGAAAGAATTGAAAATAAGGAACCCTATGAAAGAAATGTAAATACAGTTTTTCAAAACTATGCACTATTCCCACATATGACAGTTTTTGAAAATATAGCCTACGGATTAAAGATAAAAAAGGTACCTAAATCTGAAATAAATATGAGAGTTTCTGAAATTTTAGAATTGGTACAATTAAAGGGCTTTGAAAAGAGAAAGCCATCCCAAATGTCTGGTGGCCAAAAACAACGTGTAGCTATTGCTAGAGCCTTAGTTAATAAACCTAAAGTTTTATTGTTAGATGAACCCTTAGGGGCATTAGATTTAAAACTTAGAAAACAAATGCAAGTTGAACTTAAAAGGCTTCAACGAAAACTAGAAACTACATTTGTATATGTTACCCATGATCAAGAGGAAGCACTAAGTATGAGTGACAGAATAGCCATAATGAATGGAGGCATTCTTGAACAGATAGGTACCCCACAAGAAATATATGAGAAACCAAAAACAAAATTTGTAGCTGACTTTATTGGTGAATCTAATATTTTAGAAGGTGTAGTAAATGAAATTAATGATGATATATTAACAATTGCAACTGAAAGTGGCTTTGTAAAAGTTAAGGGACAAAATTTTAAAGTTGGAGAGTCTATTTATATTTGTATAAGACCTGAAAATATGAAATTTTCTAGTACCTCTGTAAAAGGATTTTCTCTTGTAGGTTCTGTAAAAGAGCATATTTATACGGGTTCCTTAATTAAAACAATAGTAGTTTTGTCTAATGGTTTAGAGATTAAAGTAAATAGATTCCCTAATGATAAAGATATAAAGGAAAGGGAAGTTCTTTACCTATATTTTGAGGAAGATAAAGCAGTCCCAATAAAAAATAGTGACGACAAGTTGCTTGGCATCCTTAACAAATCTCAAAAGGAGGTCTTGACATGAAAATAGGAAGAGAAGTTGAAGCAAAGATTATTTCAAAGAAGTATAAAAAGAATATGAAAAATAAATTTATCCCTATTATATCAATGGTTGGTCCAATAGGCTTTTGGCTTATTCTATTTGTAGTAATTCCACTATTATATGTAGCTATAATGAGCTTCATGAGACGGGGAACCTATGGAGGTATTAATTATAACTTTACCTTAGAAAATTATAAAAACATATTTGACCCCTTATATTTTAAAGTGATTTCAAATTCAGTTGGAATTGCATTTGTATCTTCATTAATTTGCATTTTAATAGGATATCCTTTTGCATATTTCCTTGCAAAACACTCTGCAAAAAAACGTGGACTTCTAATTATGCTTATAATGATACCTTTTTGGACTAACTCCCTAGTTAGAACTTATAGTTGGGTAATATTATTACATGCTTCTGGAATAGTAAACAGCCTATTAATAAATTTAAGAATAATCAGTGAACCTCTTCAATTACTTTATAACGATTATGCAGTAACAGTTGGTATAGTTTCAATATTATTACCCTTTGCAGTACTTCCCTTATACAGCTCAATTGAAAAATTAGATCCTTATTTATTAGAGGCATCAAGCGATTTAGGTGCTAAACCCTATAAAACCTTCCTTAAGGTTACGCTACCTCTAACATCATCAGGTATTTTCGCAAGTGTTATATTAACCTTTATACCAGCTCTAGGATATTACTTTACAGCCGATGTCCTTGGAGGGGGAAAAACAATGTTAATAGGTAATTTAATTAAAAATCAATTTACTACTGCAAAAAATTGGCCCTTTGGAGCTGCAATATCATTAGTTATTTTGGCAATAACCTTAATTCTATTATTCTTATACAGTAAGGTTGGTGATTTAGATGATCTAGGGGGAGGTGTCAAGAAATGAGTAAAAGATCCCGAAGAAAAAAAATCAAAAGTTTTAACAGTAAACTATTTTCCATCTTAGTATATGCTTTTTTATACATTCCTGTAATTGTAATGATTATATTTTCATTTAATGATCAGAAGGCCAATACAAATTGGGTAGGCTTTACAACTGAATGGTATATAAAACTATTTAGAGATACAGAGCTATTAAAGATATTTGGTAATACTCTTCTTATAGCAATTGTTAGTACTGCAATTTCAGTAATTATTGGTACCATAGCTGCTGTAGGCTTATCAAGATACAATTTTAAGGGTAAATCTATAATTAGTAATGCATTATATGTTCCAATAGTAATACCGGAAATAGTTATTGGTATATCACTATTATCAATATTTAGCATTGTAAAATTTCCATTAGGTACATTATCAGTGATTATCGGACATGCAACCTTAACAGTTCCATTTGTAATAATTAACGTAAAATCAAGGCTTAGTGGGTATGATGAATCCATTGAGGAAGCTTCCTTGGATTTAGGTGCAAATAGACGTACAACCTTTTTAAATGTAACCTTACCAATGATAATGCCAGGAGTAATGTCTGGTGGTGGTTCAGACTATGACTTAGTTCAAGCTGGTAATAGTCAAATAGCAAATTTAATAAGCCAAGGATATATTGATGAACTTGACTTTAATAATATTCCAAACATTAAAAATCTAAGTGCTGATGCCTTAAATAAAGACTTCGATCCAGACCAAAAGTATTCTGTTGAGTATCTATCCTCATATACTGTTGTTGGGTATAACAAAAAGACATGCCCTATTGAAATAAAGTCCTTAGGAGACTTATTAAAACCTGAATTAAAGGGAACAATTGTCTCTATAACATCTTCAAGAAGAATTATGGCTATTGTTCTTGATTATTTAGGATATGATCCTAATACAACTGATGAAAATCAAATTAAAGAAGCTACTGATTTTTTAAAGAAAATGAAATCAAATGTTAAGGTATTTGATGGTGATTCTCCAAGAAAATCATTACTAAATGGTGAATGTAGCGTTGCTTTAATTTACAATGGTGACTTAGCTATTGCAATGAATGAACAACCAGATACTTATGAAGTTGCAAATATTGATACTGGTTACTTAAAGGCAAGCAATGAATGGTGTGTCCCAACAGGTGCTAAACATAAAAAAGAAGCTGAATTATTTATTAATTATATGCTTGAAGCTGATGTTATGGCTAAAAACTTAGAAGCCTACCCTTATAATTGTGCAAATATAGAAGCATTAAAGGTTGCTAGTGATAAATATAAAAACAACAAAGCATTAAATTTACCTGATAATATTATTAAAAATTCTGTATCAATAAAGGATGTTGGTGAAGCTGAAGTTACTTATGACAAATACTGGTCAGAGTTTATGAGTAATTAATAACTACTAATTATTTTAATGGGGGTGAAGCATTTGGCTATATTGGTAAAGGATATTATGAAATTAAATTCATTAATGGAAATGAAGTTATTAGCTGGAGAAAAGGGACTTGGAAAATCAGTGGGTTGGATATATGTAGCCGAATGTTTTGAAAATCCCTTAGAAGGTATAAAATGGCTTCAGGGTGGTGAAATTGTATTTATAACTGGATTAGGTCTTAAGAATAATATTAATGTACTAAAAATGTTAATAGAAGGTATCTATCATAATGGGGGTGTTGGTTTAATAATAAATATGGGTGAATATATTAAGGATATTCCAACTGAAATTATAGAGATTTCAAACACCTTAGATTTTCCCTTATTCTCACTACCCTGGAAAGTAAAATTAATAGATGTATCAAAAGAAATTAGCAATGCAATTATATTATCAAGACTTGAAGATAATACTTTAAACACATGTTTAACTAACCTACTTTTTGGTGATGGTAATTTGGATATGGATATTAAGGAAAAGGCGTTGTACTTTGGATATGACTTTAAGGATAAATATTATATTTGCCAAATTGAAATAAATAAATTTATAAACCACGAAAGTTTTATAGGGTTTGATTCTAAACCTAATATGAGGGTAATGATAATAATACGCGATACTTTGGAGAGGCATGGCTTTAAGCTTCCAATTATTGATAACAATGATTCAATAATTATATTAGCTTCATCCTATGATGATACTATTTACAGAATGGAAAGGGCGTTGCAAAATCTTGTTGATATAGTATCAAAGGAATTGAAAATGGTAGATCTAAATATAGGTATAGGTCAACCTTGTCAGTATATTTCTACAATCAAAACTTCATTAAAAGAAGCTGGGCAGGCCATTATAAGTAGTCGATATATTAATAATAAAAAAAAAATAACCTTATAGAAAGTTATGGGAGTTAAGGAATTAATATTAAATATGGAAAATAAAACTATTTTAGAAAATTATATTGAAAATGTGTTAGGTACTATACTTGGAAATAGGAGTTATATGGAAATACTACAATTTTACTTTGAGGATAATTGCAACATTTCAAAGACAGCTGATAGATTATTCTTTCATAGAAATACTTTGAAATATAAAATAGATAAAATAGAAGAATTATTAAATTGTGATTTTAAGGATTTTAATCACTGTATGAAAATAAAAATGGCATTAGATATTTATAGAATATTAAAATAAATTATTGGAGGCATTTATTATGATTGATGAAACAAATGTAAAATTAATTACTAGTGTACCAGGACCAAAGTCAACAACCTTATTAGAAAAGAGAGAAAAATATGTTGCAAAGGGAGTCTCTAAATCTGTTGACATATCAATAGAAGAGGCAAAAGGTGCCTTGCTTAAGGATGTAGATGGAAATATATTTTTGGACTTTACCTCTGCAATTGGTGTGCAAAATGTTGGTCATTGCGACGAAACCATAATTTCAGCTGTAAGGGAACAATTAGATAAATATATTCATCCTTGTTTCCACGTAGCAACCTATGAACCCTATGTAAAATTGTGTGAAAAGCTATGTGAAATAACTGTAGGAGATTACGATAAAAAGGTAATGCTTGCAAACAGTGGGGCTGAAGCTTTAGAAAATGCTATTAAAGTATCAAAAGCTTATACTAAGAAAACTGGAATTTTATCTGCAAATGGTTCTTTTCATGGTAGAACTCTAATGACTATGTCTATTACAAGTAAATACAATCCCTACAAAAATGGATTTGGTCCTTATATACCTGATTCATATAAGTTTGATTATCCATATGCTTATAGAGCTCCTTTTGGAGTATCTGCCAAAGAGTATGCTTTTGAATGTTTAGAAAAATTAAGAACTATGCTTAAAACAACTGTAGATCCAAACACTATTGCCTGTTTAATTGTAGAACCTCTTCAAGGAGAAGGTGGTTTTATAGTTCCAACTAAAGAATATATGCAAGGATTACAACAAATTTGTAATGATAATAATATTGTGTTTGTAGTAGATGAGGTTCAAGCTGGCTTTGCAAGAACAGGTAAATTCTTTGCCTATGAAAACTATGGAATAACACCTGATATAATTACCATGTCAAAGTCTATAGCAGCTGGTTTGCCATTAAGTGCAGTTCTAGGTAAAAAGGAAATAATGGATGCTGCCTGTGTGGGTGGTATTGGTGGAACCTATGGTGGAAGTCCCTTATCTTGTGTAGCTGCCCTAAAGGTTATCGAAAAAATACAAAATGATGATTTATGTGGAAAGTCTATTAATCTTGGCAATTATATTATGAATAGATTAAAGGAAATGAAATTAAAATATAATGTTATTGGTGATGTTCGAGGATTAGGATCAATGATTGGTATGGAATTTGTTAAAAATCCCGAAACTAAAGAACCTTACGCCGAATTTTCAAAAAAGGTTATTGACAGTTGTTTTAAAAAAGGTGTTATTTTTCTTGGTGCTGGATTATTGAGCAATGTAATTAGATTCTTACCACCACTTGTAATGACCGAAGAACAAGCTAAATTTGGGATGGATGTTTTAGACGAGGCCATTAAAGAAAACTTATAAATACAATACTTGGAAGTTGAGGATGCCCCCTCCTTCCAAGTATTATGATTATTCTTGTAGAAATACTTTTATTTTAAGTCTTATCCAGTCATCCTTAATATCCTTATGAGATATCCTTCCGAAAAGTAGTTTACCTGCATCCATTAATCTTGCAAATATTAAATTATCCTTTCTTGGTATATATCCTATTTTAACTCCAGACATAGTTCTAATTACAATAGCCTTTTTATCATACTCATTATTAGGCTCTCTAAAAAATTCTAATTTATCATCAACATTCAGGTAAGGTTCAATTTCTTCAATACCTTCAATATATGTAGTTCCTGCAACTTGTGTATCAAATAAGAAAATATCCCTCTCAAAAGGTTTTGGAAGGTCTATGTCCCCACCCTTTCCATTAAATAAACCAATTAATCCATTGCCATTCCCACTCTTTATTAGATCACTCACAATCATCACCTCAACATTTCTTCTATTTTTGTAGAATAAATAGTAATAGCATCATTATACTGTTTTAAAATATCCTCAAGTTCCAATTTTAAATTATTAGTTTTTTCACTATCATTTATAATATCTAACATAGTATATGGGTATTCTGATTTTAACTTGTTAATACTATTTTTTATTCCATTAATTAGATTTTCAAGACGTTTTTTTTCTTCAGTTAATTGTGCTATTGCATCTTGCTTTATATCTGGTAAGGTGTTGTCCACTATCATCTCATTAATAATCCTAAGGGTAAATAGGTCTCCACTCTTATATGCCAATACTGCATTTTCAAACATGGTCCTTTGAGCCTCACTTATGCTAGGATTTAAATCTGGATGTAGCGCCTTTACTATTTTTCGATATAACTTTTTTAGTTCCGAGGTTTCTTCAACTGATAAACTTGTAGAATTATTTCTTTCTATAGCTTTGTTCATTTTATTAATTTGATCATTAAGCTTATTTTTATATTCTTCAAATTCTCTGTTAAGAATATCCTCAATTTTAGAAAAATCAACTTTCTCCTGTCTATTTTTGCTTGCTTGAATAAGCTCCACCTTACGTTTTAATTTAAGCATGGAACATTGTGCTTCATATACCTTATATTCTATAGCTCCAAATAGAAGTAAATAAGCTGTTTCAATATTTTCACATTCTACAAACTGTAATTCATCTTTTTCTAGTACAAGCATTGAAAGCTCTATTCGAAGTTTTTCAACCTGTTCCTTTAACTCCTCAAAGTTTTGAAACAATATAATATTTGATTCTTCTAAATCCTTCATTTATTTCACCACCTATTTCCTTTTATTATAATTCAATTCCAGTGACAACGTCTATATAAAAGTTTAAACACTTGAAATGAGTAAAATGCACCCTGTAATCTCTGATATTTCTTTTATTGTCGGTAAAAGAAATTTAATACTATATTTTGGCATTTTGATATATTTCCTCAATTATTTTTCTTGCCTCATCTATAGAATACATCGGTTGCCCCATTAATCTTGAATGCTCTGCTTCAAGAATATATCAATCAAATAAGTATAAAACAGTTTCACCAATAATATTAGTGCCATTTCTCTGCACATGAAAAAAATGGCTATATAAAAATATATAGCCATTTCCACACTATATGGTACCCTCAACAGGGATCGAACCTGTATCTGTCCCTTAGGAGGGGACTGTTCTATCCATTGAACTATGAAGGCCTACACAGAAATTACATATTTCATTTTATTATAATAGCCCTTCAATGTCAACAAGGGATAAGCAAAAACTATTCCTCTATTTTCATAATTCTTCTAACTATCTTAACAGCATTAAATATCAAAGGTATTGATAATATAATTAATCCCATAGACATAACCCAATGCCTTAAATCTATTGGTGTAAAACTAAATATATATCTGCCAAAAGGTGTTATAAAACATATTAAACATGTTAGTCCCACCACAATGGATAGTCTTACTTTTGATTTTGTTAATGGCATAGAAACTCTAACAAGAATCACAATGCTTATGCCTGTCATAACTAGAACTGCAAGTGTTTTACAATAGGCTACATGATAATTTTCTATATGGGCTATAACATATGCAATTGTTACAAATGCACCCATGATTATCCCATTTGGTATACTAACTGACAAAATACGTTTTAAAAAGTTTCCTTTTATTCTTCCCTTATATGGTAACATGGCTAGTATAAATGACGGGATACCTATGGCACAGCCACCTACTAAGGAGGACTGTATAGGATCCATAGGATAAGATAAACGTAAAATTGAAAATAGTATGGATAGTAATACAAATAACGCTGTCTTTGACAAGTATAACTCTGATACTCTTTCTAAATTATTAATTTGTTTTCTACCTTCTGCAACTACCTTTGGCAAGGCACCAAAATCAGAATTTAGCAATACTAATTGTGCTACAGCCTTAGTTGCATCAGAACCATTTGCCATAGCTATGCCACAGTCAGATTCCTTTAAAGCTAAAACATCATTTACACCATCACCAGTCATTGCTACTATATGTTCATTTTTTTGAAGAGCCTTTACAATACTTTTCTTTTGATGAGGAGTTACCCTTCCAAATACTGTATACTTATCAACAATATCTTTTAATTCATTAATATCTGTAGGAAGTTTTCTAGCATCAATATAATTTTCTGCTCCAAAAACTCCAGCTCTCTTAGATACTGCAGATACCGTTACAGGATTATCTCCAGATATAACCTTTAACTCAACTCCCTGTTCCTTAAAGAAATTAATTACCTCTGGGGCCTCTGCTCTTATAACATCTTCAATTAATATTAGGGCTACTTCTATTAGTGTATCATTAATTCCGTCTTCTATTGTTTTCCCCTTTGACTTAGCTAATAATAGAACCCTTCTTCCTTTTCTAGCTTCCTTTTCAACCTGTTCCTTATATTTTTCATAATTATCACCAAGTAATATTTCTGGTGCACCAAGTATCCAAATTCCAAAATCCCTTATGTTTATTCCGCCCCACTTACGCCTTGATGAAAATGGTACTTTTTCTAAAATACAAATATTTTTTACATCTTCATATCTTTCAAGTATTGCAACTTGGGTAGGATTTTTACTTGGCAAGTTATGGGACAATATTCCTAGTGCTTTATTAATATTTGAGATATTTTCACTTCCCAAAGGAACAACGTCCTTAAGTTTAAGCTTCCCCTCTGTAACTGTTCCTGTTTTATCCATACAAAGCACATCTACTCTTGCTAAAATCTCTGTAGCAGAGAGCTGTTGTACTAATGTCTTATATTTTGCAAGTTTAACTACTGATACTATAAAAGTTGCACTAGTTAATAATACAAGTCCCTCTGGAATCATTCCTATTATTCCAGAAACTGTTCCAATAGCTGATTCCCTCCACCCTAAATTAGCATATCTCATTTGAGTATATGATAATACTAATGACATAGGTCCAACTATCCATAATAATAGCTTAATAATTTTACTAATAGATGATTGCAATTCAGACTTCACTATTTTAAACTTTTTTGCCTCTTCTGCAAGTTGTGATGAATATGTTTCCTGACCAACCTCTATAACTGTTGCAAGCCCTTCACCAGATACCACAAAACTTCCTGATAATAGCCTATCTCCCTCTAATTTAAATACAGGATCACCCTCTCCTGAAAGCATAGATTCATCTATTTCAATTTCATCACTTTTAACAAGTTCGCAATCTGCTAATATTTGCTGTCCTGTAGATAAATAAACTACATCATCCATTACTAATTCTTCTACAGAAATTGTTATCCTTTTTCCATCTCTAATAACAATAGCATGAGCCTTGCTAATTACAGAAAGTTTTTCTAAAGTTTTTCTTGCATTAAGTTCTTGCATAACACCAATTACACTGTTAATGATTATAACAAAAGCAAAAACAGTATTTTTTATAGATCCTGCAGCCAAAACTATTATTGCTAAAAATATATTAATGGCATTAAATATATTAAAAAAATTAGCTCTAATCATTTGTCCTAATGTTCTTGAAGGCGCCTTTGGCAGTTTATTAACCTCTCCACGTATAACTCTTTCACGAACTTCTTTGTCTGTAAGACCTAAAAAACCATTATTATTTTTATCTGAAAAATTATTTATTTTGCATTCCATATATTCTTCCTTCTCGTTCCATTAAAATATAGTATACTCATTGTAATATACTAATCTTAAGATACCCTTAATTATCTAAAAAATTCGCTATTTTTTTGTGTAATATGCAACACCTATACTTAAAGGTCCAACATGTAATCCTATAATTGGCCCAATAGGTTGAATCTTAACTTCCAGATTCAATTTATTACTTAATAAATTTGCAAGAGTTATTCCCTCATCTATGCAATTAATATGATGTACTATTATCTCTTCTATTCCCTTTTCCTTTGCATCTGCCATAACCTTATTTACAATTGCTTCTACTGCCCTTTTCTTTGTTCTAACCTTGTCTAATACAGTAGTTTCTCCATTTTCAACTGTTAATATCGGATTAATTTTTAAAATTGATCCAAATAAAGCTGATGCTCCTCCAATTCTACCACCCTTTTTCAAATATCTTAGGTTGTCAGGAGTAAATATAAATTTACTTCTATCTATAACATTATTTATAACTTCAGTAACTTCAGAAATGTTTTTCCCATCCCTTGCAGCTCTTGCACCTTGAAGTACTTGAAATCCCATTTGCATACAATTTGATGTTGAATCAATTATTTCTATTTTTATATCCTTATATTCTTCTAATATTATTTCCTTAACTAAATGGGCTGTAGAATATGTACCACTCATTTTAGAAGAAATAAACACACCAACAATGTCATTTCCTTCATTTGCAATTTTTCTAAAACACTCCGTAAGTTCATCAATACCAGGTTGTGATGACTTTGGTAAATCCTTAGATAACTCCATCTCTTTATAAAAATCCTCATTAGAAATATCTACTTCTCTTAAACTTTTATTATTTAATAACACATTTAATGAAACTAATGAAATGTCATATTCCTTTAAGTATTCCTTTGGTAAGTAACTTGTACTGTCAGTAACTAATTTTACGCTCATATCTACCTCCACTTTTTATTTCTTATTATATGCTAATTCACGTACTTTTAACATTATATTACTTTTAATTTAGAAAATTATATAATATACTGTAATATGAACAAATTTAATGATTGGAATGAAACAACATGATAAAAACAATAATCTTTTATATTGGTGTAATATTTAGCTTAATTCTATCCTTAATAGGACTTATTCCTGTTTATTATTTCTCTCTTCGAAAGAAATTTAAAGAACGAACCCAAATGATACATAAAGTTACTCATCTTTGGGCACGATTTATTATGAAAATAAGTGGTGCCAAAATAACAGTTAATGGATTAGAAAATATACCAAAAGATGAAACTGTACTATTTGTATCAAATCATCAAAGTGATTTTGATATTCCTTTATTACTTAGTACTATTGATGTACCTAAAGGCTTTATTGCCAAAAAGGAATTGGAAAACGTTCCACTTATCTCAACTTGGATGAAAAACCTAAACTGCATTTTTATGGATCGAAGTAACCTTCGTAAGTCAGCCCAATCAATAGTTGAAGGAGTCAATCTTTTAAAAGGTGGCTATTCTATGATTATTTTCCCTGAGGGAACTAGAAGCAAAGGTGGCCCTCACGAAGAATTTAAAGCTGGTAGTTTTAAACTTGCAACAAAGGCTAAAGTTAAAATAGTACCAATTACAATCGATGGTTCCTATAAACTATATGAAGCAAATAATAACAAGCTTGTTTCTGATACAGTATCAATTACAATTCATCCATTTGTTGATACTGTTAATCTAACTAAAGAGCAAGAAAATACCCTTCATGAAGATTTAGAAACAATAATTTTTAATTGTATCAAATAATATTATACCTCAAAAATTAGCTGATTTTTGAGGTATATTTATTTATTTCATTAATTCCTTCATCTATTTCATCCCTTGAAAAATTGCCTCTGATTAAATCCTCATCTGATAATTCCTTTAATTTATTGTAAAAACCTATTCCTATTTCTATTATGTTGTTATTATCCTTATTATTTTTTATTATTTCATATAAATTATCCTCTGCCTTATCATATTTGCCAAGTATATAATAGCTTTTAAACAATGTAATACTATCTTCATAGTTTAATT
>CAMNZV010000011.1 GCA_946575275.1 uncultured Clostridium sp.
TATTATAACCTACTAACAGAAGTATTATACTTAAAATGGATGTTATTATTCCAATAATATTGCGTAATTTTTTATCTCTTTTCATAAATATTCCTTTATTTTTTATTCTAGATTTTTCATTATGTTTAAAATAGTGTCTCTGTACTTTTCTTTTAATTCTATAGGCTCTAATATATTAACTGTATCTCCCATACTAAGTAGCCAAGATATAAGCTCTGGACCACCCTTCATTTTCGCCTTAAATAATATACCATCTGAATATTTATCTTCATCTATAACCTGGTTATCTACCCAGATTCTTTCCTTTATTGTGTTTGCCATAGGATTTTTTATGTAAAGTTTTATTTTAAATTCCTTTCCTCCAAAAATCCCCAAGTTATTTTCTCTTTCTTCTTCTATATGCTTGTTCATGTCTATGGTTTTTTTAAAGGTATCTTCAGTCTTTGTACAACTAATTATTCTTCTAATTTTGAAATTTCTTATTTCTCCCTTTAATAAACAATAGCAATATAAATATTTTTCACCCTTATATGATGCTATTTTATAAGGCTGCACCCTTCTATTTGATACCTCACCATTATTCCCCTTATATTCTATAATAATTGCCTTAGAATCTATAATACTATAATTAATTACTTTGATAAATTCTTCTGTTTTTTTATCTAAGGGTTTTACTCGTGAATATGGAATAATTACACTTTCCTGTTTTTCATTGTTTTCAATTGAATAATTAATTTTTTCAATTGCATTAATAATTTCTTGGTTATTATTTATATCTGACTTATCAATATTATTAACAAAATCACTTAATATTACTATATCCTTATTTGATAATAAGCTTTTAGGTTTAATTAATGATTCTTCCTTTAACCTATAGCCACCATCTTTTCCTGGCAAGGACTCAATTTCTATGAAATTAGATAGTATATCCTTATACCTTCTTACCTGTCTTTCATTTACCTCTAATTTTGTTGCTATATCCTTGCATTTAATTAAAGTATCTGGACTTAACATAAAATACATTTTCAAAGAGTTTTCTAAATTTCCCATAAATATTTCTCCTAATTTATATTTCTTCATAAAAAGTTATAATAAATTTACTTCCCTTATCTTTCTCACTAAATAATCTTATTTCTCCATTTTGCTCTTCAATTATACTTTTTGCCAAGGATAAACCAATTCCTATGCTTTCAGGATTTGTATTATTATTTCCCTTGTAAAATCTTTTAAATATTTTTTCTTGCATTTCCTTTGGTATTCCACATCCGTTATCTCTAATTATTATTTTTGTACTAAGAGTACCTTTAATTATATCTATTTTTATTATTCCACCATAAGGAGTATTTTCAATGGAATTTTTTATTATATTTGATATAGCCTCTGAAAGCCACCGTCTATCGTGCCTAAAGCTTGCTTTTTTTTCATCTCTAGTAATTATTATTTGATTTTTAAAATCTGCTTTATTTCTAAGAGAATCTAATGCCATATTAATTGTTCCTATTGCACTTTTATCTTCCATCTTAAATGTTATTGCACCTGCTTGAAGCCTACCAACCTTTAATAAATTCATTATTAGCCATTCCATTCTTCTTAGTTGATTGTCAGACTTTTCAATGAACTTTATTCTATCTTCTTTTGAAACTTTTTCTTCTTCCTTTAATAAATCATTAAACATAACCAAAGATGCTAATGGTGTTTTTAGCTGATGTGATATATCTGCCAAAAAATCTTTCATATTTGTTTTTTCTTCTTGTAACAAATTTATGGAATTATTAACCCTATCCCAAATATAATTTAATGAGGTTGCTAAAATAGCAAATTCTCCCTCTGTATAATCAAACTCTATTTCCTTATAATTACCACTAGATATATCTGAAATATTCTTTGTGATTTTATTTAGTTTAGAATATATCTTTTTCATATTTAAATAATAGATTACATAAACAAGACCCACAACTACTGTAAATATAGTTAATATTGTATATAATAATTTTTTATAAAAGCCAAAAACTATTTCATTGTTTTCTATCATTAAGCCTTCATTATATCCATAAGAATTTAATTCTTCCCTTGCATTAGCTAAATCTTCCTCACTTTGTTTCTCATAAAAACCTTTAATAATAGTTCCAAAGCTTTTATTATTTATAATACTACTTGCAATTACAGAATTTTGTTCAAATAAAATTCTGCTTAAGTCTTTAACTAATAGTTTACATGATATTGTTATTGATATCCATCCAACAATTAAAATTATTATAAATTTAATTGTTGCAGCCTTTACATCCTTATTCCTAAATAATTTGAAAGTGTTTAGTGGTTTTATCCTATCCATTTATATCCTATACCTCTTATGGTTTCAATGTATTTATTATTTTTGTCTCCAATTTTTTCACGAAGTCTATTAATATACACTGTCAATGTTTTTTCTTCAATAAAATCTCCCTCAATATCCCATATCTTTTCAAGTAATTGTTTTCTAGTTAGTACATTTTTTTTATTGTTAACTAAAAGCATTAATAATTTATATTCAACAGCTGTTAATTGAATCTTTTCCTTATCTTTATAAACCTCATACCTCATTGGATATATTGATATTTCATTAAATTGGAGCTTATCAATATCCTTTTTATCCTTATCTATTTGCCTACGTCTTGATACTGCATTGATTCTTGCAATAAGTTCCCTTACTCTAATTGGTTTTGTTAAATAATCATCTGCACCCATATCAAGACCTAAGACAATATTAACTTCTTCATCTAATGCTGTTAAGAATATTATTGGTAAGTCTTTTGTTAGCCTTATTTCTCTGCAAAAATCATATCCATTACCATCTGGAAGAGTAACATCAAGTAATATTAATTGTATTTGTTCCTTCTTTATTAAGATATATGCTTCCTTTAAACATATAGCCTTAATAACATTAAACCCTTCATTCTTTAAGGAATATTCAATACCTAAAGCTAAGGTTTCATCATCTTCTACAAGTAAAATATTCATGCTGTAACTCATCCCCTTATCTAATAATTACTCTTCATCTGTTATGCCTTCAACAATTGTTATTTTATTTAATCTTCTTAGTGGTATTATGGTTGAAATAAATGTTATTAACACTGCAACTATTATAGATATTGTAAATGCAATATATCCAAAATGATATTCTATATCTGCAATTCCTCCACTTATTGAAATTAATAGTTTTAATAATAACATTGATGCTATACCTCCAATTATAGCAGATATTATACCATATAAGGTACCTTCTAAAATTATACTTTTAAAAAGCTGTTTGTTGGTCATTCCTATAGCTTTTAATGTTGAAAACTCTTTCTTTCTAATAAGTAAATTTGTTGATATAGTATTAAATATATTTATTATTGATATTAATGATATTACTATAATAAATGAATATACAAAAAACTCTATCTGCTTAAACAGTATTTCTATTTCCTTCTTTTGACCTTCATAGTCCTGGAAAACATATCTATTATCCTTAGAAAAATATTTTGCTGCCTCTAATCTATCTTCATCATTATTAAAATCAAATCCTATCAAATTGTATTTAGCTTCATCACCAAATACCTTTTTATATCCTTCATTTGAAAAATATATCATTGGTTCAAAACTTTCATAATTATAAATAGGATCCTTATAAATAATATCCTTAATTGTTACCTCCACAAAATCCTTATTTTCAATTGCCTTGGAATAATCTATATCTTCACTTATTAATGGAATTTTAATTTTATCTGAAACTTTATAATTAGTTTTCCTTAAAATTTCATAATCTCCATTTTCCTTTCTAATTCTTGTACCATCTACTAAAATAACGCCTCCCTCCTTCAAGTCATCACTTCCTATATTCTCCAACTTAATGCCTTCTCCACTTTGAATTCCAAATCCCATATAATCATCACTTGAAGGCTTAACAATACCTAACTTTTCATAATAACTATCATTTAACTTATCTACCTCCATAGCAGAGTTAAAACCACCTTCGTAACAAAGACTTATGTTATTTGCAAAACCTAATCCCTTAATTTCTTCAATTTCTTCTTTATCTACAGTATTTCCATTTCTATAATATAACATAGCTTGGAATTCACTAGTTGATAACTGTTGATTTATAATTTGTTTTCCAAAATCCATAAATCCATAAAAAACATTAAACATTACTATTGAGATTGTAAGTGCCATAGTTGTCAAGATAAATCTAATTGGTGTTCTTTTAAGATTTTTATATGCTAAATTTCCTTCTATACCAAATATTTTTCCAATTATTTTACCATTTCTTTTTCTTATTTTTCCTTTTCTAATTTCATTTTTATTTCTCATTGCATCTACAGCTGAAATTTTCCTTGCCTTTCTTGCTGGTACTATAAGTGATATTATAATTGTTAATGCTACAACTATTCCTGTATATAAAAGTACTTCTTTGTAAAAGTGTACATTGAAATCTATCATCATTAAGGTGTCTCCCAAAATGAATTTTACCCCATATTTTAGAATAAAGTATCCTAATACACATCCTATAGGGTAGGCAATTATTCCCATCAATATACCTTCTTTAAATATAATCCTTTTTATTTGTTTGTGAGTTGCACCAATTGCCTTCAAAATACCATAATACTTAATTCTCTCTAAAACAGAAATATTAAATGAATTATATATAACAGTTACCGTACAAATTACTATTATAATTATAAAGAATACTACAATATTAACTAATGCATTTGTTATATATTCATTTCCTCCATTTCCAAGCAAATATAACAAACTACTATTATCCTCAATTGTTGAATTGTCTAATGAAATATTTGCCTCTTCAATAATTTTATCTATTACAGCATGTTTATCTTTTTCTGCTTTAAGATTTACATATACACTATAGCCCTTAGTGTTATTTGTATCCCCATCATCTAGCAGTCCAACTATAGAAATAGGTATTTCTCCATTATAATTTAAGCTTTGCATTATACCTTTTATTATATATTCCTTGTTGTTGCTTAATGTAATTTTGTCGCCAATATTTAAATTGTAATTACTACTAGAAAATTTATCTATAATAATTTCATTGCTTGCACTTGGAAATTCACCATCTGTAAGTTTGCTTTTTAATATTTTATTAAAATAATCCAAGTTCCCATAAATTTCATTTACCTTATCATCTGTTTTACCAAATGTATTAACTTCATTTACATTTGAATACATTACTGCCGAACTCTTTACATTTGCATTTTCTTTAACCTTAATTGCCTCTTCTTTTGATATCTCTTCTATTGAATATTCATAATCTGCATTATTTCTTGCATCATCAATCATTGAATCTCTAAAACTTAATAAAAAAGTTCCAATTGCAAATATAAGAATTGTAGCTAATACTATTCCTGTTGTTGTTAGTATGCTACGCTTTAAGTTTTCTTTCATATACTTATTAGCTATCTTGCTATAATTATTCATCATTTCACCTAATTAATCTTTCCATCTTTTATTTTGATAATTCTATCTGCACTTTCTGCTATTTTTAAATCATGTGTAATTATAATAGCAGTTTGATTGTATTTTCTTACAGATAGCCTTAGCATTTCTATTATTTCTTTTGATGTTTCACTATCTAGGTTTCCTGTTGGCTCATCTGCCAAAATAATTGATGGTTTATTAATTAAAGCTCTTGCAATTGCAACTCTTTGTTGTTGCCCCCCTGAAAGTTCACTTGGCATATGATTAAGCCTGTTTTCTATTCCAATTGTTTTTACCAAATCCATAAAAAATTCATTATCAACCTTTTGGTAATCTAATAATGATGGCATAATTATATTTTCTTCTACTGTTAGTACAGGTATTAAATTAAAGGATTGAAATACAAACCCAATATTTCTTCTTCTAAACACAGCTAGTTTTTCTTCATTTAGCTTGTATATATCCTTCCCATTTATAATTACCTTACCATCACTTGGTCTATCTACTCCTCCTAATTGATGTAACAATGTACTTTTACCAGAACCACTTGCCCCAATTATTGCTACAAATTCTCCTTTTTTTATTTCAATATTAATATTATCTAATGCTATAACCTTTGCATCTTTTTTCCCATAAACCTTACTTAAATTTTCTGTTTTAATTATCATAATAAAACCTCCTCAAATTATCTTATACCTTATTATAAATTCTCTTTATTACTTATTAGCATATAAATTATAACAATTTAGTTATAATAGTTTCATTAAACCTTACATACGGGTCTCATTAATACCAGGCCTGGCACACAGAAAAAGTCATATATTTCTGTATGACCTAATCCTCCATATTTATTTCCATTTTCAAATATTTTTCATACATTTCAAAATTTAAAATAAATTTAACCTATTAAAGGTTGTATCTTTTTAGTCCTTTATTTATAATTTAGTTAAAACAAACCCTTGACTTTTGTTCTGGGATATACAGATTTGGAGGCTAACATGAATATTGATATTATTGCTGATTACCATACACATACCAATATTGCAAAGGGGCATATTCCTCTATTTAATCTTATTTTCAAAGATCATGCAAAAGGAAGTATTAAGACTAATGTGGAATTTGCTATTAAGAATGGCTTAAAAGAAATTGCAATAACTGATCATGGTTATAGACACATTGCCTTTGGAATGAAACTGAATCAATATAAAGAAATTCGAAAAATAATAGATGATTATAACGAGAGCCCCTTTTTAAAGAATAATAATTTTAGAATACTTCTTGGTGTAGAATGTAACATTATAAATAAAAAAGGTGATATAGATATTACAGATGATATTATTGAATACCTAGACTTAATTTGCGCGGGATATCATCCAGGTGTTATACAAAGTCCTTTTCTACACTTAAATTACACTGAAGCTGCAATTAATGCTATCTCTAAACATAAAATTGCTGTTATAAATCATCCTTTAGAAAATGTTAATGTTGATATTTATGAACTTGCTAAAGTTGCATCTCTTCAAAATACTGCTCTTGAAATTAATCGTGCTCATAAAAATATGGATGTTAAAACAATAAAAGAATTGAAAAAGATAGGTGTTAAATTTTCATTAGGTAGTGATTCTCACAAATCAGAAACTGTTGGTGAATTTGGAATTGCATATAAACTTGCTATAGAGGCTGGTCTTTCAAATGATGATATAATTAATGCAAATGGAGATGCCCATACAACAATGAATTTATTAAAAAGAAGGTTCAAATAATTTGAACCTTCTTTTTAATATATTATTAAATTACAAGTGGTAATGAATCACTTCCACTACAATCTTCATTTTCAAGTATCATTCTTCCCTTATCAACTATTACATTAATAAGCTTAGCATTTTTTTCAATAATTGTGTTTTGCATTATTACACAATTATTAAGCTCTACACCCTGACTTACTGTAACCTTTCTAAATATCAAAGAATTCTTTACAGTTCCCTCAATATGGCAACCATTTGCAATCATTGAATTCTCCACCTTTGCATTTCCAGAATATTGTGTTGGTGGCTCATCCTTTACCCTTGTATAAATTTTATTTTCTGATGTAAATAATTCTGTATAAACATCACCCTTTAACAAGTCCATACTAGCATCATAGTAATTATTAACTGAGTTTATGCAAGCTAGATATCCATTAAATTCATATCCACCTACGTTTAGCTCTTCAATGTTTCCTTGTATACATTCCTTAACCTTTTTATACAAACCACTTTTTGCAGAATCGTCTACTATTTGAATAAATAATTCTCTTTTCATTATATACATTTCCATATTAACATCTACACTTGTTTTGTCTGAAGAGCTTCTTCTAATTGCTATTACCCTACCATTTTCATCTCTTTTTAACATTTGACAATTGTTAAACTTATCGTCTGAATTATCAACATTCTTATATATAACAGTTATGTCATTTTCACTTTCTATATGAGCATCTATTGCATCTTGAAAATCAATATTACAAATCATATAAGAAGGTGCCATAAGTACATATTCATAGCAGCTTCTTTTTAAAAACTCTAGGTTTTCACTAAAGTTATTTACATCCTCATAAAATGGATCTATATCTCCAAAATTAAATACTTTAAGACCCCCTTGCTTTCTATGAAGATCCCAAGGTCTACCATTACTTAAATGTTCAAGTAATGATCTTGATTTATTCTTTGTAAATATACCTATTGTGTCAATACCTGAGTTTGTCATATTTGATAGTATAAAATCTATTATTCTATATCTACCTGCAAAGGGAACTGCAGCTAGAGTTCTTGACTTTACCAATTCATTCATTTTATTTTCATTTTCATCGAGATTTACTATCCCAATACACTTGTTCATTTTTCTCTACCCCTTCCTTTTATATCCTATATTATGGTTCCTGCTGAAATAACTTCTCTTTCACCAATTACCGCAATTTCACTTCCATTACCAATTTTACATTCTTTATTTACAACTACATCACTTGCAATTATTGCTTTTTCTATAACAACATTATCGCCAATTTTCACATTTGGCATTATAACTGAATCTTTCACAATTGTATTCTTACCTACATGAACACCTTCAAATATTACAGAATTTTCAGCCTCTCCAAGTATTGAACATCCTTCGGTAATCAAAGAATTCTTAACTATAGCATCCTTACCTACATATTGAGGAGGATTTGCAGAATTTACTGAATAAATTCTCCATGCATCATCATAAAGGTTTAAGCTATTTTCCTTTTTTAATAAGTCCATATTTGCTTCCCAGAAACTATCTATAGTTCCAACATCTTTCCAATAGCCCTTAAATGGATAAGCAAATAATTTTTTATCTTCATTTAACATCTTTGGTATTATATTTTTACCAAAATCATTGTCTGATGTAGTATCTTCTTCGTCATCTATTAAATACTTTCTAAGAGATTTCCAATTAAATATATATATTCCCATAGAAGCCATTTGACTTTTAGGGTTTGCTGGTTTTTCTTCAAATTCATATATTGACATATCTTCATTTGTATTCATTATTCCAAATCTCTTTGCCTCGTCTAGTGTAACTTCAATTACAGCTATTGTTGCATCTGCCTTACTCTTCTTATGAAATGATAGCATTTTAGAATAATCCATTTTATAAATTTGATCTCCTGATAAAATTAAAACATATTCAGGATTATATTTATCAAGATATTCAATATTTTTATATATGGCATTTGCTGTACCCTTGTACCAATCACCACCATCATTTTCTTCTTTATATGGAGATAATACACTTACACCACCATCACGTCTGTCTAAATCCCATGAAGAACCAATGCCTATGTGCTTATTTAATTCCATTGGCTTATATTGTGTTAATATACCTACAGTATTTATTCCTGAATTCAAACAATTACTTAAAGCAAAATCTATAATTCTATACTTTCCACCATATGGTACTGCTGGCTTTGCTGTATTTTTAGTTAAAGCTTCAAGTCTTGTACCTTGCCCCCCAGCTAGCACCATGGCTACTATTTCTTTTTTTCTCATTTTAATTACCCTCTCTCTTATTTCTTATCCCTACAAATTCTTATATATTAGCTCAGAACCCCATATTCCTGTTACATATTCCTGTATTGTTCTATCTGATGAAAATATTCCTGAATGTGCAATATTAACACCACACATTTGTTGCCACATATTTGTGTCTCTATACATTGTATCCACCTTATTTTGAGCCTCTATATAAGATTGGAAATCTTTTAAAACAAAGAATTCATCATTATAGTTAATTAAATTTTCATAAATGCTTCTAAATGCATCTTTATCATAACTAAACTTTCCATTTACCAAGTCATTAGTTACATTTTGCAGACGCTGATTTTCATTACATACCTTAACGGAAGAATATCCCCCATTTTTTGTATAATCCAATACTTCTCTTGCATTTAACCCAAAAATAACTATGTTATCTTGTCCTACTTCATCATTAATTTCAATATTTGCCCCATCTAAAGTTGCAATTGTAACTGCACCATTCATCATAAACTTCATATTAGAAGTTCCAGATGCCTCTTTGGTAGTAGTTGAAATTTGTTCGCTAAGGTCAGTTGCTGGAATAATCTTCTCTGCTAATGACACACTATAATTTTCTAAAAATACAATTTTAATTTTGTCTTTAACTCTTTTGTCATTATTAATTGTATTTGCAAGAGAATTTATTAATTGAATTGTGTTTTTAGCAAGGTAATAACCAGGTGCTGCCTTTCCAGCAAAAATAAATGTTCTAGGTACAATATCTAAATTTGGATTTTCAAGAATTTGATTGTATAAATCCATAATTCTTAAACAATTTAAAGTTTGTCTTTTATAAGCATGTATTCTTTTAACTTGAACATCAAAAATTGAATTTGTATCAACCTTAACACCATTTTTCTTGTATATTATATCTGCTAAGTCTTCCTTGTTAGCTATTTTAATTTTATGAAGTTCCTCTTGAATACGTTCATATTTAGCATATTTATCAAAATATATTAAATCTGTTGGATGCTTTATAAATGAATCTCCTATAGTATCAACTAATAAATTGGTAAGTGCTGGATTGCTTTTTAAAAGCCATCTTCTATGAGTTATACCATTTGTTTTATTGTTAAACTTATTTGGATACATATAATAGAAATCTGACATTTCTTCTTTTTTTAATATTTCTGTATGAAGCTTTGCAACTCCATTAACACTATGACTACCTACTATAGCTAAATGCGCCATTCTTATTTGATCATTTCCTATTATAGCCATTCTAGATATCTTATCCCACTGTCCTTCATATCTTTCCCACAGGTTCTTACAAAATCTTTCATTTATTTCTTCTATTATCATATATATTCTTGGCAATAGTTGTTTAACCATTTCAACTGGCCATTTTTCAAGGGCCTCAGCTAGAATTGTATGATTAGTGTAGGAAACAGTGTTACTTGTAATTCTCCATGCCTCGTCCCAAGATAAACCTTCTTCATCCAATAGAATTCTCATAAGCTCTGGAATTACTAATGTTGGATGAGTATCATTAATATGAAGAACTACCTTTTCATAAAATGTTCTTACATCACCATGGTTCTTCTTATAATGTCTTATAATACTTTGTACTCCTGCTGACACAAAGAAATATTGTTGTTTTAACCTAAGTATTTTTCCTTCATGAAAGGAATCTTCAGGATATAAAACCTGTGATATTGCCTCTACAGAGTTTTTATATCCTATTGCTTGTAAAAAATCTCCTCTACTAAAGGAAGAATAATCAAAGGAATTTTCTATAGGTTCAGCACTCCAAAGTCTTAATGTATTTGAAACGCTATTTTTATATCCAACAATTGGAGTATCATATGGCACTGCAAGAACAGGTTCATAATCAACATAATTAAATTTTAATTCTCCATCTACATTTTCTACTTCAATTCTGCCTCCAAATTTAACTATTTCGGATCTTCCTTCTTTTTTTCTCTCCCATACATTCCCTGATTTTAACCAATCATCAGAAACCTCAACTTGTTTACCATCAATAATTTTTTGTTCAAAAAAGCCATATTTATATCTAATACCACAACCATGTCCTGGTATATCTAGTGAAGCCATAGAATCTAAAAAGCAAGCTGCAAGTCTTCCAAGTCCCCCATTTCCTAGGCCTTGATCCTGTTCATATTCTTCAAGTTCCTTAATATCTATATTAAGTTCTTTTAAAGCATCTGTACAAGTATCAAGTATTCCTAAATTTAACAACGAATCACCAAGCAATCTGCCAAGTAAAAATTCCATTGAAAAATAGTAAACTTGTTTTTCCTTTGTTTTATTATATTTTTTATTGGTATTCATCCAATCTTGAGTTACATAATCCTTAATTAGACTTCCTAAGGCTTCATATTTTTGTTTGTTATTACCTTCTTGTATATCTTCTCCATGTATTGCTTTGTATTTACTAACATATGCTTTTTTAAATGTTTTTTTATCGATAGTAACCATTTAAAATTTCCCCCAATCTCAATTTATCCTTGTTTTATCTACTAGTACCAACAAAGTGCTTCTTTGTATAAATACTCATATTCTTTTGCTGATTTTTCCCAACTATTATTAGAATTCATTGCTTGATTTATTATTCCATTCCACTTCCACTTATCCCAATAGATGTTTAATGCATAATCTGTAATATTATATAATTCATCACCATTAAAGTTTTTGAAACTAAAGCCATTACCTATTCCATTAAACTCATTATATGGAATTATTGTATCTTTTAAACCACCTGTTTCTCTAACTATTGGAATTGTCCCATATCTTAGTGCTATTAATTGTCCAAGTCCACAAGGTTCAAACATTGATGGCATAATAAACATATCACTTGCTGCATAAACTTTATGAGCTAAATTATTATCAAACCTAATTGTTGTGGATACCTTGTCTCCCCATCTATCCTTTAATCTATAAAATGCTTCTTCATAATCCTTATCACCATTTCCTACAACTACAAATTGAACATCTCTATCATAAAGCAATTTATCAATCATATATAAAATTAAATCAATACCCTTTTGTCTTGTTAACCTTGAAACTAATGCAATAATTGGTGTATCTTCTTTTTGATAAAGCCCTAAGTCTTTTTGAAGCTGAATTTTATTTTTCTTTTTTGCTTCATAAGGGTCTGTATCAAATTTATGATAAATATTTTCATCAGTATATGGATTGTATTCTTCATAATCAATACCATTTAAAATTCCCCTAATTGCATATCCTCTTTCCCTTAAAAGACCATCTAGCCTTTCACCATACTGTGGTGTTCTAAATTCATCTGCATAGGTGTAACTTACAGTGGAAATTTTATCACTATAGTTTATACCACCTTTCATAAAACTAACACCCTTATCAAATTCTAAGCTTCTATTTAGGTATGGCTCCATGTCATATCCAAATAACTCTGGTAATATTTTAGGATCAAATACCCCTTGGAATAAAAGATTATGAATTGAATAAATAGTTTTAATACCTCTATAAAATTCATCCTGCCTACTATATTCTAAAGTAAGCAATACTGGTATCATTCCGGTCTGCCAGTCATTTAAATGAATTACATCTGGTCTATAATCTATTTGTCTAAGTAGTTTTAATACTGCCCTATCAAAAAAGGCAAATCTTTCCGCATCATCATAATAACCATATAAACCATCTCTATCAAAATATGCCTCATTGTCTAATAAATAATAAGTAACTCCATCCTCATAGTACTTATATATTCCACAATACTTACTTCTCCAACCCACTTCTACCATAAACCATTTTTGAAATTCCAATTTGTTTTTTATATCAGAATTAATTGTCCTATATTTAGGAATAACAACTGTAACCTCTAACCCATTTTTGCTTAATTGTTTAGGTAATGCACCCATTACGTCACCTAACCCACCTGATTTTATAAAAGGACTTGCTTCAGATGCAACTAATAATACCTTCATTACTTTTTCCTCCTTTTATCTAATGCTAATACTAATGTTCCCATTGGTGGAACTTTTATTGAAAGACTATATTTTTGATTGTGTTTTTTTATATTTTTTGCAACTAATTTGTTGTCTCCGATAACTTGTCCAGAGCCGCCGTATTTTTCATCATCACTATTGAATATTTCTATATAATCCTTTAAATAAGGAACACCAATATCAAAGTCATAGTATACATTAGGGGTGAAATTAATAACATATATTAAAGTATCCTCTGCCTTTTTACCTTTTCTCATAAATAGCAAAATACTTTGGGAATTATTATCTGCATCTATCCATTGAAATCCTTCTTGTGAATAATCTAACTCAAAGAAAGTCTTATTTTCCTTATACAAAAAGTTTAAATCTCTAATATAAGTTTGAAGCTTTTTGTTCATTTCATTGTTTTCTACTAAATTCCACTCAAGCTCTTCATATTCTCTCCATTCAATAGGTTCTCCAAGTTCACTACCCATAAAGGTTAACTTTTTACCTGGATGTGACATCATATATGCAAGGAAGTTTCTAACTCCAGCAAACCTCTTCCACTCATCACCAAACATTTTGTTAAGTAGTGATTTCTTACCATGTACTACCTCATCATGTGAAATTGGTAAAATATAATTTTCTGCGTAATTGTACATCATGGCAAAGGTTAATTTTCCATGATGATCTTTTCTAAATAAAGGATCTATTTCAACATATTCTAGTACATCATTCATCCATCCCATATTCCATTTAAAATTAAATCCTAGTCCCTCTTCTTTACATACGTTTGGCCACGCTGTTGATTCTTCTGCAATCATCATGATATTTTTACATTTTTCTGAAATAACTTTATTTAAAGTTTTTATAAAATCAATACCCTCTAAATTCTCATTGCCACCATTTTTATTTGGTGTCCATTGTCCATAGCTTCTATCATAGTCAAGATATAAAATGTTAGAAACTGAATCCACTCTTAACCCATCGATGTGAAATTCATTTATCCAATATAGAGCATTTGAAATAAGGAAACTTCTAACCTCAGGTTTTCCAAGATCAAAGTTTGATGTTCCCCAACCATTATTATCAGCTCTCCACTTTTCAGAATATTCATATGTTGGAGTTCCGTCAAACATATATAGTCCATGTTCATCTCTACAAAAATGACCTGGCACCCAATCTAAAATAACACTAATATTTTTTTTATGAAATTTATTAATTAAAGTTTTAAGCCCTTCTCTTGTACCGTATCTTGATGTTACTGAATAATATCCTGTTCCTTGATATCCCCACGAAGCATCTAAAGGATGTTCAACAAGTGGCATTATCTCTACATGGGTATATCCCATGTATTCAAGGTAATCTGGTAATACCTCACTTATTTCTTCATAAGTCATAAACCTACCATCTTTAGTTTTCCATGAGCCTAAATGAACCTCATAAATATTCATTGGACTATTATATATATTTTTCCTCTTTCTTCTGGTTATAAATGAAGCATCCTCCCATTTAAACCTTTTTTCTTCATTTACAACTGAAGCATTTGAAGGTCTAAGCTCAGATTCAAAAGCATAGGGATCACATTTATAAGTAAGCTTTGAATTTTCATCTTCTATAACAAATTTATACTTGACTCCTGGCTTTATATCCGCTACAAAAATGCTCCAAATTCCACCTTTTGATATTTTCTTTAATTCATACTCTTTTTCAATTTGAAATAAGTTAAAGTCTCCAGTTAAATAAATTTTTTTTGCATTTGGTGCCCAAGTTGTAAACTTTGTCCCATTAACCCCATTTTCAACTACTAAGTGTGCCCCAAATAATTTGTAGGATTCATAATTTTTCCCCTTGTGAAATAAGTTAATTTTTTCCTTTAATTCATCTATAGAACTTAAGGTCTTTTTTTTAGTTGTACCTACTTTGGTATTCCTTTGTTTTTCCTCCTGTATTTTTTCAGTATTCTTCAACTTATTTTCAACTGCATTTTCCGGCTTTCTCATCCCCTAAAAATTCCTCTCCTTCTATAATCATGCTCTATAATATAAGTATATCTCTTATATATGTGTATTTGTATTACATTTCTGTAAACTAATTCGCATTTTTTTCGCTTTTACCTTTTGCTTGTTTTTTTATTATCTGCTATTTAATTGTAATAAATTTAACCTTAATTGTAAATACATAAAGTTTATTTTTTTCTAATTTTTGTAAAGTTATTATTTTGGATTACATTTTCCATTTTATTTTTATCAAAAAAAAGTTGCTCAATTAAAATTTAAATGAGCAACTTTTTCTTATATTATTTGATTAAATTTTCACCATTCATTTCACTTGGAACACTAAGTCCTAATACATTTAGCATAGTTGGTGCTATATCTGCAAGTTTTCCTTCTTTTAAGGATTTTCCACTTGTATTGTTTGATACCCATAGGAAAGGTACTGTGTTTGTTGTATGTGCTGTAAATGGAGTTCCTGTTGAGAAATCTACCATTGTTTCTGCATTACCATGGTCTGCAGTTATAAATATTGTTCCATCCTTTTCAAGAACCTTATCTACAACTTTTCCTAAACATTCATCTACTGTTTCAACTGCCTTTATTGCAGCCTCTATTATTCCTGTGTGTCCAACCATATCAGGATTTGCAAAGTTTAATATTATCATATCGTATATATCAGAATCTAATCTTTTTATTAGTTCTTCTGTAACTTCATAAGCTGACATTTCTGGTTTTAAATCATATGTTGCAACCTTAGGTGATTGAATTAATGCTCTATCTTCACCTTTATTTTCTTTTTCTACTCCTCCATTAAAGAAGAAGGTAACATGTGCGTATTTTTCTGTTTCTGCAATTCTTAATTGGTTTAAGCCCTTACTTGAAACATATTCTCCTAGTGTATTTGTAAGTGTTTGTGGTTTAAATGCAACATCTACACCTTCTAAAGTTTTATCATATTGTGTCATTGTTACAAAGGTAAGATTTAATGTGTTTCTGCTAAAGCCATCAAAGGTTTTGTCATTTATAGCTCTTGTTATTTCTCTTGCTCTATCTGGTCTAAAGTTAAAGAATATTACAGAATCTCCATCTTTTATTGTTGCCTTTGCCTTTCCATCTTCAGTTATAACACATGGAAGAACAAATTCATCTGTTTTATTTTCAGCATAAGATCTTTCAATAGCTTTTATTGCTGATGTATCCTCTTCTCCTTTTCCAAGAACTAAGGCATTGTATGCAAGTTCAACTCTTTCCCATCTGTTGTCTCTATCCATTGCATAGTATCTACCACTTATAGTAGCTATTTCTCCAACACCAACTTCTTTAATTATTTCTTCTGTTTTTATTATGAAATCTTTCCCTGATGATGGTGGTACATCTCTACCATCCATAAAGGCATGAATGTATACCTTTTGTAATCCCTTTTCTTTTGCAAATTGTAATAATCCTTTTAAATGGTTTATATGAGAGTGAACTCCACCATCTGAAAGTAGTCCTAATAAGTGCAATGCCTTATTATTATCCTTTGCATTATTTATTGCCTTAAGCAATGCTTCATTTTCAAAAAAGTCTCTATCTTCTATTGCTTTTGTAATTCTAGTTAACTCTTGATATACTATTCTTCCAGATCCAATATTTAAATGACCAACTTCTGAGTTTCCCATTTGTCCTTCTGGAAGTCCAACTGCTAACCCACTAGCATTTAAATTGGTATGAGGATATTCCTTTAATAATTTGTCAAAGTTAGGCTTTTTTGCAAGCTCAACAGCATTTCCTTCTGATTTTGGAGCATTTCCAAATCCATCTAAAATCATTAACATTACAGGTTTCTTAGCCATAATTTCCTCCATTTTATCTATACAATTTTGTTTTTATTATCTTTATTATACTACAAATTATAAAATTCACATAGCAATGTAAGCATTATACTAAAAGATTTTTTAATATTTCTTTTAAATATTCATATACTCTTTTTGTTGATGAAATTGATAAGTTTTCTTTTGGTGTATGGGCATCTCTTATATCAGGTCCAAAGCTTACCATATCTATATCTCCAAGTTTTTCTTGAAATAATCCACATTCAACCCCTGCATGTATTGCATAAACCTTCATTTCTTCTCCATACATTTCTTTA
>CAMNZV010000012.1 GCA_946575275.1 uncultured Clostridium sp.
ACCTTGAGAAATCATTGTGTCTGCAACTTTTTTGAAACCAGCAATATTTGCACCTACTAGAATATTTTTCTCACAACCATATTCTTTTGCAGCATTACTTGAATTCTTATAAATGTTTTTCATGATAAGTTGTAATTTTTCATCAACTTCTTCAAATGTCCAAGATAATCTCATACTATTTTGTGACATTTCTAGTGCTGAACAAGCTACCCCACCAGCATTTGCAGCTTTTGCAGGTCCAAATAAAACTCCATTACTTTGGAATACTTCAATTGCTTCTAATGTTGACGGCATATTAGCACCTTCTGATACGCATTTAGCACCATTTTGAACTAAAATTTTTGCAGATTCTGCATCTATTTCTCCTTGTGTAGCACATGGAAGTGCTATATCACATTTTATAGTCCAAATATTTTTGCATCCTTCAAAATATTTTGCAGAAGGAACTGTATCAATATATTCTTTTATTCTTCCTCTTTTAACTTCCTTTATTTCTTTAACTAAATCTAAGTTAATTCCATTTTCATCATATATATATCCATTAGAGTCACTTAATGCAACAACTTTTGCCCCTAATTCAGTTGCTTTTTTAGTAGCATATATTGCAACATTTCCTGAACCAGAAATAACTACAGTTTTTCCCTTAAAGCTATCTCCATTATCTTTAAGCATTTCTTCTGTAAAATATACTAAACCAAATCCAGTTGCTTCTGTTCTTGCAAGGCTTCCACCAAATGTTAAGCCCTTACCAGTTAAAACACCTTGGTCATTAGCTCCTCTTAATTTTTTATAATAACCATACATGTAACCTATTTCTCTTCCACCTACTCCAATATCCCCTGCTGGAACATCTGTATCTAGGCCGATATGTTTATATAATTCTGACATAAAACTTTGACAGAATCTCATGATTTCATTATTAGATTTTCCTTTTGGATCAAAATCAGATCCACCTTTTCCTCCACCAATTGGAAGTCCAGTTAATGAATTTTTGAATATTTGTTCAAATCCTAAGAATTTAACAATACTAGCATTAACAGAAGGATGAAGTCTAAGTCCTCCTTTATAAGGTCCAATAGCGCTATTAAATTGAACTCTGAATCCTCTATTTACATGAACTTTTCCTGCGTCATCAACCCAAGGAACTCTAAAAAAGATTTGTCTTTCTGGTTCTACTATTCTTTCTAATAAACCAGCTTCAATAAATTCTGGGTGTTTTTCAAATACTGGTGTTAATGAATTTAACACTTCTTTCACTGCATCTTGGAATTCTTTTTCTCCTGGATTTCTTTTGGATACTTGTTCTAACACGCTTTCTACATAATTTTTACTGTTCATCTTTCCATCCCCTTTGTTATAATTAATTGCCTATTCATAAAACTTTTTTAACACATAAATATATTACACCATTTTTTTCTATTATTCTATATTCTATTAAAATTTTTTTATTTTTTATTTGTAGTCAGTATTAATACTGATGATAGAACTCCAAATAACAAGCCTCCAATATGACCATAATTATCTATATTGGACACTGAAAATCCAACTAGCAGATTAATAATTATTACAATTAAAATATTGTTTATAGATGCCTTTGTGAATTTTTCTTTATTTTTTATTAAATAAATTAATAGTGATCCAAATAAACCAAAAATAGCTCCTGATGCCCCTACTGATATTGAATCAGGTAGAAATATTAAGCTTAATAGTGATGATGCTATTCCCGAACCAAAGTATATAATTGAAAATTTTATTTTCCCATAAAATCTTTCAACTTGTGGTCCAATTATATATAATGTATACATATTACATATTATATGAAGCATACCCCCATGTAAAAACATAGCTGTAATTAATCTCCACCATTGATTATTATATATAATAGATGGCCCATATTTAGCTCCTAAGATATATAGTGTATTAATATCTATATCCCTCATACTTCCACTCATTAATGAACTAATTAAGTAGAACAATATGTTAATACCAATTAGACTATAAGTTATAATTGGTATGCCATTATTTATTGTTCTATTATTTTTAGGCTTACTAATTAAATGTCCAATATTGTTAGCTAAATTAATACTTTCTTTACTATAATATATTATTTCTTTAGTATCTCCATTAATTATTATTTTATTCACATTATCTATATTATTTACAAAATTTGAATTGGTTATTACTATCTTATTTAAATTAAATGGTATCCCTTTATCACTTAAATACTTAATACCTTTCCTAGTTATCTCCTCTTCTAGAAATCCATCAATAATTAATATCGCATAAATACCTTCTGGTAATGTTTTTATAAGAATATATTCGCTATAAACTTCATTGATATCAAAAGATTCTACAATAAAGCCCTGTCCATTTGTCATATAATTTACTATCTTGTTTTTAATATTATTCAAAAGTACCTCCCTTATTTTAATAAAATTTGACTTCTTAGCTTTATATTATTGCCAAGAAGTCTTTTTATTATTTTTCTAACATATCTAATAATTCATTAAATCTATTAATTGTTGCCTCTAATGGTTTTGATGTTTTCATATTAACACCTGCATCCTGTAATATTTCAATTGGATAATTGCTACCACCACTTTTTAAGAAACCTTTGTACTTTTCAATGGCATTTGGTGTTTTATCTAATATAGATTTTGCAAAAGCTGATGCTGCTGCATAACCTGTTGCATATTGATATACATAAAAATCCGAATAGAAATGTGGTATTCTTGCCCATTCTATTTTTATTTCTTCATCTACAATCATATCAGGTCCAAAATATTGTTTATTAAGTTCTAACCATTTATCATTGTAATCCTCTGCCGTTAAGGATGCGCCGTCAATTAAAGTATTATGAGCATATAGTTCAAATTCTGCAAACATTAATTGTCTAAAAACAGTGGTTCTAATTTGTTCTAATTCTTGATTAATTAAATATAATTTTTTGTTATTATCCTGCTCTTTATTTATTAAATCATGAATTAATAAAGCTTCATTTGTTGTTGATGCAACCTCTGCACAAAACAAAGTATACCCAGAATAATAATATGGTTGAGTTTCTCTTGAATAATAAGAATGTATTGAGTGCCCCATTTCATGTACCAATGTAGAAACGTCATTTAACTCATAATTATAATTTAATAGAACATAAGGTTTAGTATCATAGGAGCCCCAAGAATATGCTCCACCTCTTTTTCCTTTATTTTGATATATATCTACCCAACCATTATTTATACCAGCGTTAAAAAGCTTTAAATAATCTTCACCTAAAGGCTTTAAACCTTCATTTGCAATCTTTACTGCCTTTTCAAAAGGAATATTCTCTTTATCTACTTCAATTACAGGCACATATAAATCGTACATATGAATTTCATCAAGTCCTAATAACTTTTTCTTAACTCTTACATACCTATGAAGTGATTCAATATTATCATTTATAGTTTTAATTGCATTTTCATAAACTTCAGTTGGAATATCATTAGGACCTAATGAAGCCTCAAGTGGATTAGAATATTTTCTAACTTTTGAATTAAAATTAAAGCTTTTAACTGAACTTGTTAAGGTTGTTGCAAATGTATTTTCAAACTTTTTATATTCTCCAAACAATTTATTAAAAGCATTTTTTCTTACATCTCTGTTTTTACTTCTTATAAAAGATGAATAATTCCCCTCAGTTAATTCAATTTTATCCCCATCTTCATCATAAATATCCCCAAACTTCATATCAGCGTTTGTCATTATGTTATGAATACTTGAAGGCGCATCTAAACAATCTGAAGCTAAGGCTAGCAACTCTTCCATATCTTTAGATAAAACATGTGGCTTTTCCTTCAATATATTTAAAAGCATAAATTCATATACCTTAAAGTCCTTATTATTTTTTATTAGATCCTGAATATAGCCTTCTTTTAAGTTTAAAATCTCCGGTACAAAAAAGGCACCATAACTTGAAAACTCAGCCATAAAGGCATCAACCTTATTCATCATCCCTTGATACTTTTGATTCGTAGTATCTTCGTCACATTTCATATGAGCATAAACAAATAGTTTTTCAGCCCTTCTAGTCATTTCTTCATTAAATTTTAAATATTCTAATATTTTATTTTTTTCTGTAAATGTCCCTGAAAAAGAAGTTAACTTTGGGGATTCATTTTTTATTTTATTAAATTCATCTTCCCATAAATCATCATTTTTAAAAATATCATTTAGAGTCCATTTGAATTCTTCTTTTATTTCATTTCTGCTTTTCAAAATCTTACTATCACTCATATAGATCCTCCTTATCTTTAATTGCTACAAAAGCATTTTCCATCTCTTCATTAATTAGATTAATTGCTAAATTTAATGTATCCTTTGTTTTGTTAAAATCATCAATATATTTTGATTTTAAAATAAATGTAGGATTATATTCTTCCTCATCATACTCAACATTGAATCCATTATCTAGAAATACCTCTTCATTAAATAAATCATATATAGCAGAGTATTCCCATTCTTCAACATCTTTATTTGTATCAAAATATATGTTTAATTCACCATTTAATACAAAAAACTTTTTAACATATGAAGCATCTGAGTTAACTTCAAAGCTTCCTAGCTCCTTAATAATATGACCTGTTTCTTTATCTTTTTCAACTAAAACTAAACTTGAAAAATCCACACTATCCCAACTTTCTTATATTTATTTCTTTTTATTAATTATAAAGTTTCCTTGGCAATAATAGCAATACTTACTAATGATAATATTTACGAAAATATTATTACTATATAATATTTGTAAATATATGGTAAAATATTATTGTATTACTAATTTGGAGGTCTTTATGATAAATAAAAAAACTGTTAATAAAAGAAAACCAAAGAAAAAACCTTTGTTATACATTTTAATTATTATATTAATATTATCCCCATTTTTAATATATAAATCCTATATTAATTACAATTGCAGAAACTTATATTATTCAGTTGATTATAATTTAACTAGAGGAGAAAAATCTAAGGCAGTTATGAGAGTTATTGATATGAAATTAATATTTTCTGATAAAGATTCTGCTGTTGTAGAAATTAAAGGATTTTCAAAAGAATCTCCACATAAAAGTGTTGAACTTCAAGCTCATTTTATTAAAAATAATAAAAATATTTGGATTTTAGAAAATACCTACCCTTTAGAAGATAATAATTAATAAAATAATTGCAAATCATTTGCATAAGGGGTTATAATTAAGTTATATTTTTATAGGAGCTGATTTTTTGATTAACTTAACAAATTTATGTTTTAGATATGATAAATCCTCCCCAAATATTATTAACAACTTAAATTTGTCAATAAAAAAGGGTATGTATTTATCTATAATTGGGGAAAATGGTAGTTGTAAAACTACCCTTATTAAATTAATACTAGGGCTTTTATCACCTGCATCAGGTAACATTGAAATTAATACTAAAAAAATTGCCTATGTTCCACAAAGATTAGATGGTTTTAATCCTGAATTTCCAATTTCAGTTTATGAAATATTAAAAATTCATGGAAAGGCATTAAAATTAAAAAACAATTCTGAAATATTCACCGCCTTAAAGACAGTAAATATGACAGATCATAAAGATGATTTAATGGGAAGTCTTTCAGGTGGTCAGCAACAAAGAGTATTAATCGCAAGAGCAATAATGGGAAATCCTGATTTAATAATATTAGATGAACCTTCAACAGGATTAGACAATAAAACACAACAAGATATTTATCAAATTTTGCATGAAACAAATATTAAAAATCATACAACTATTATTTCTATTGAACATAATTTAACCATAGCCACTAAAAATTCTACTCATATTTTAAAAGTAAAAAATGGAAATTTCAACCTTCAAGGTACTGAAGATTTCAAAAAATCCATAACACTAGGAGCGTAAAAATGTTACAATTTGAATTTATGCGAAATGCACTAACTGCTGGAATAATAGTATCCATATTATGTCCTATTATAGGACTATTTATTGTCTTAAGGCGTAACTCAATGCTTGGAGATACACTATCTCACTCCTCCTTTGCTGGGGTTGCCATAGGTCTTGTTATAGGTGTAAATCCTTTATTAACAGCCTTTTTATTTACTTCTTTTTGTGCAATTATTATAGAACTTTTAAGAGATAGCTTTAAAAAATATGCTGAACTGGTAATGTCCATAGTCCTTACCTTTAGTTTAGGACTTGCTATCATTTTAATCAGCACTGGGAAGGCTAGTGCCAATGTAAACTCCTACCTTTTTGGTAGTATCCTTACTGTATCTAGGGAAGATCTTATTATTATTGCTATAGCAGGTATTATTACTTTAATAATACTTAGTATTATTTATAACAAATTAATATATGTAACCTTTGATGAAGCTGGTGCAAAAGTATCTGGTATAAATGTTAAACTTATAAACTATATATTTACACTTTTAGTTGGTGCTACAATATCACTATCAATTAGAATTATGGGGATATTAGTAATATCCTCAATAATAATACTCCCTGTAGCAACTGCTATGCAACTTAAAATAAATTTTAAAAAAACATTAATAGTTTCTATTTTATTTGGTATTATTGATATTGTTCTAGGATTAGTCTTATCCTATTATTTTGATGTAGCCTCTGGTGGTGCTATTGCATTAACATCTGTATTTATATTAATACTTTCTATTATATATAGCCGATTTAAAGGAATAGGGTGAAATATTAAAAAAAGCTTTTAAGAAAGGATGCTTATTCCTTACTTAAAAGCTTATTTTCATTATTGCATTCCTCACAAATGCCTTCCATTATTAACTTATGATCTGTTAATTTAAACCCTGTTTTGTCCTCAAGTAAAACTTCTATCTGCTTAAAGGGACATTCAACTTCAACTTCTTTGTGACAAATACTGCATTGTAATATATGCTTATGCGCCTCTTTTCTTACTACATATACAAAAGTACCTTCATTATCAGGATATTTGTCAAGTATATTACTTTCAGTAAATATTTCTAAGGCCCTGTATACTGTACTTTGGTTAATGTTAACTCCAAATTTTTTGCAATTTTCAAATATTTCTTCTGCTGTACTGCCCTTTGTATTGTTAAAAACAATATCCAATATGGCTATTCTAGCCTTTGTAACTTTTAAATTCTTTTTTCTTAAATATTTATCAAAGTCCACTTATTTCACCTACGCTTTAAATATAATTAAATATATTATAACACAGAATTAAATGTTGCACTTATCTAAATGTCCCTTTAAAATATCTGCTGATTCTTTTAATTTTTCTTCTTCTACTTTTGCAATTGGAATTTCAAGTACTTCTTTAGCACCATGTCTATTAACAATTGTTGGCACTGCTAAATACATATCTTTAATACCATATTGTCCTTCAAACAAGCTTGATACTGTTAATATTGTGTTTTCATCCCTAAATATAGCTTCTACTATCCTATTAACAGCAAGCCCTATTGCAAAGTATGTTGCATTTTTTCTACTAATTATTTCATATGCTGCATTCTTTACATCATTTTCGATTACACTTTTAATTTCATCATCCCATTCTAAATCTTTTCTCTTTGCATAGCTATCAAATTCTTCTGAGCCAATTCTAGCATTGCTCCATGTAGTAACCTCACTATCTCCATGTTCCCCAATAACATATCCATGAATATTATTATTGTTTACTTCAAAATATTTACCTACAACATATTTATATCTAGAAGTATCTAATACTGTTCCTGAACCAATAACCCTTTCCTTTGGAAATCCTGATAATTTATATGTAATGTATGTTAACACATCCACAGGGTTTGATACTACTAGCAATATTGAATCCGGACTGTATTTAACTAAATCTGGCACAAAACTTTTAAATATTTTATAATTTTTATCTATTAAATCAAGCCTTGTTTCTCCATCTTTTTGACCTGCACCAGCTGTAATTATTATTATATCTGAATCCTTTGTTTCACTAATACCACCGGCATAAATATTAACTGGTTTTACAAAAGATGTACCATGAACTAAATCCATTACTTCACCTAATGCCTTATCCATATTAATATCGTAAAGACAAATTTCAGTGGCAATACCACTATTCATTAATGCATATGCTGTAGTAGCACCAACAAATCCTGCACCTATTATAGATACTTTTCTTCTTCCTTCTTCTATCATAAAAAATCACTCCTTAATATCTCTAAATATATATTTTACATATATTCATAAATCTATTCTTTATACTTATATATTATACTAATTAATAATAATTATCAACTTAATATCTGATTATTTTTATGATATAATAATATCATAATTATGGAGGTAACTTAATGAAACTATTAATTTTTGATACAGAAACAACAAGTTTAAAACCTGGGCACATTTGTCAATTAAGCTATATTCTTATTGATGCATCTTCAAAGCCTCAAAAAACAATAGGTAAAAATATCTTCTTTGCCGTTGATGAAATGGATCCTTCTGCTGAAGCTATTCATGGATTTTCCCTTGAAAAATTATATGAACTTTCAAAAGGTATGTATTTTGAAGACTTAGTGGAGGATTTCCTTAATGATTTTACTGAAGCTGATTTTATTATAGGACACAATGTTAATTTTGATATAAGATTTTTAAGACATGAGCTGGAAAGTATGGGGTTTTCCTATAGTCCTAAAAATACATTTTGCACTATGCAATATTATATAAATATATGTAGAATACAGAAAATGAATGGTGAACTTAAAAACCCAAAGTTAGAAGAGGTAATTAATTTTCTTAATATAAGTAAAGAAAGTATAGTTAAAAAATCTGATGAACTTTTTCAAGGAAGTGGTGGTTATCACGATGCAAGATTTGATACTACTGCAACCTATTTACTTATTATAGAAGGGCTAAAACAAGGGTTTATCCCAAAAGGATACTTTTCAAAAAAGCTTTCTTCATAATCTTTATACTTTAAAAGCTCTTGCGCTACAAATAATATCTTGCAGTTCAAGAGCTTATATACTTTATTCTAATATTTTTTTAACTTCTATTTCTGAAATATTGCATTCTACTGATATTTCTTTTATTGTATATCCCTTACTTGATAGGTTTATAACTTTCTTTGTTAAAAATATTCCTCGTTCTATTCCCTGTTCTATCCCCTGCTCTATTCCTTCCTCTATTTTTTCCCTGTCTCTTTCTAATAAAGTCATAAATTCCACCTCCGTTGATATATCATTTTTAACTTTTTCTACTTTATTGTGTATATTTTTCACAAGATTGCTTCTTGATTTTTTTGCTATATCCTCTGTAGAGTTTTCTATATATTCTAAAAAATCTAATAACTCTAAACTTATATCATTCATACTACCCTTTGTATTTAGTATTATTTTTTGACTTTCATCATTTAAAACTATATTTTTGTCTTCTATACATACATTTTTAAAGGTATACTTATGGCGACCTGCATTAAATAAATCTATAACTTTTTGTTCTTGAAGCATTATTACTTTCTCTATTTTTATATCTAATAGACTTTCTAATAATTCCTTACATATAGCTTTATCATTCATAACTTTTGCAAATAAAAAATCATCCTCTAGGTTTAATTCCTTTAATAGTTTATTCATTACTAATGCCCTTACCTTTTTATTATAGTAATGATTATTAACAATATTATATATAATTATACCCTGATTTTCAATATTTTTAGATAATATTAAAAATACCCTATAAGCCGAATTTTATTTCATCTACCTATAGAGTATAGTTAATTTAATTTAATGTAACTGGAGGATTTGCACTTACTGTATATACTCTTGCTCCAAGTTCTTGATCTAACAAGAACAAACCATTGTCTCCAGCAATTCTTAATCTATCAATATTGTTTTTTACATTTGCTTCTTCTTCTACCTGCTCTTTAATAAACCAGTGAAGAAATTCTGTTGTCATGAAATCTCCTTCATCTCTTGCTACAATTGCAATATTATGAATTAAACTAGTTACAAATCTTTCATGTTCTAAGGTTTTTTGGAATATATCCATAACAGATTGAAAATCCGTTTCTGGCTTTTTAATTTCAGTAAGAGTTACATTTCCATCAATATTATGTAAATACTTATAGAAGTACAATGCATGATCTGTTTCCTCTTTGTATTGTATCATATACCAATTAGATATTCCATTTAAACCTTCTTGTTCAAAATATGAGGCCATTGCCAAATAAAAATAGGCTGAGTATAATTCATGATTAATTTGTTCATTTATTAACCTTTGGATTTTTTCTGATATCATTTTTTTATTTATCCCCTTTCTTTACTTAAAAACTTTTACCCTGTCATCTGTATTGTTAAATACCTTTCTATCTGGTTCTTTTAAAATATTACCAAATGGCATTTGGCTTATTAATCTCCATTCCTTTGGAATATTAAATTCCTTTTTTATTTCTTCATCAATTAAAGGATTATAATGTTGAAGGCTTACACCAAGTCCTTCTGCCTCTAACTGTGTCCAAATGGCAAATTGCAACATCCCATTTGCTTGTTCTGCCCAAGTATCAAAATTATCCTTATATAATGAAAATTGTTCCTTTAAGCTATTTGTTACATTTGTATCATCAAAGTATAATATTGTTCCATAACCAGCTTTAAAGCTATTAATCTTAGCCTCTGTTTGCTCAAAGTTTTCTTTCTTAACTATGGATTTCAAAATATTATTAGTAATATCCCATAGTTTTTTATGATTTTCATTTAATAAAATAACTGTTCTTGTACTTTGACTATTAAAGGCTGTAGGTACATTTTTTACACTATTTTTAACTATATCAATTATTTTATCATCACCAATTATAGATTCATTACCAATTGCATAGTAAGAACGTCTATTTTCCATTGCTTCTTTAAAATTTTTACTCATAATTATCACCTAACTTTTAAATATTTTTTATATTTACATCTTAACATTTAAAATACTTTTTTACAAGTATAAATAATAATTATTATTCTTTAATAATTATTTGAACAAGCTTATTTTTTATTAATATCTTTAAATCTTTTTTTATTTATATACATACACTTGTCTGCATTTTCATAGGCTTCCCATACAGAACCTATTCTGTAGCTTTTCCTTATTGAATAACCTATTGAAGCTGAAAGTTTAAATTCAGCATTAATATCCTTATTGAACTTATCCATATAAAGATTTAATTTTTGTATCTTTTCGATAACGATTTTTTCAGGTTGTCCTACTATAATTACTATAAATTCATCTCCCCCCATCCTTCCAACTTCACCAATATCATCAAATACTTCCCTTAAACAATTTGCAAATTCTTTAATAACAACATCACCACTATTATGTCCATAGGTATCATTAATAAATTTCAATCCATTTATATCACAGTTTACAATAATTACATCCTTTTCAGTACATTCCAATTCCTTAATAATTTCTTCGCATTTCCGTCTATTATTTATAGATGTTAAAAAATCAACATAGGCAAAACCTTCTAGTAATTTTCTTTCCTTTTGACTATAACTACTTTCAAGTAACTCTATTGTATAGCTATAAACAATAGCTATAACGAAAACTAACATTCCAATTGGTATAAAACTTGTATCTAAAAATATATTTGAAATAACATATTTTTTAATATTAAACCTTATTAAATCCGAAATTACAATAATGCCCATTAATAGCATTCCATAAATTAATATTTTTTCAGCTTTCTTTTTATTATTATAACTTTTTATTGAACAATATAAAATAAATATTCCTGACAGAAATACTATAATATGATAAATTTTTAGTAATTCTATATAATTAACTCCAAAAAATACATATAAACACAATGCACAAATTACAAATAAAGATAAAGTTTTGAAAGCCATGTTAATTAATCTTTTGTTTATATCTCTAATTTGTAATCTTCCAAAATAAATCAAAACTGGTATTGGGGCTGCGTATAAACTAAAATACTCCAAAAAGCTTACAACTTGAAAGTTATTAATAAACAAGAATGCAATTCCTGAACTTGTATTTATCCAAGTTGCAATTAATATTGAAAATAAACCTATAATGGTTATATTGCTCATTTCATTAGAATATCTCCTTTTAGTTAAAGAAAACAAGGTTGATATAACTCCAAATAATGTAAGTGTCATTGTAACAAGCAAATTCAGTAAATTATCAGTTGCAAACTCATTAATATAATTATTAGAATTTTGAATAAAAATAGGTGGTAACACAGAATAAGTGTATTTTTCTGTAAATGTTAATTTAACCTTAAGTTCTTTATTGCTAAGATCATTTGGCAAAGATATCTTCAAAAATTCATGCCCTATAATCTTTTCTTCATTATATTGTTCTTTCCCATATTCATAATATTTTTCTCCATCTATATATACCTCAACTATACAATTATATAAATTCAAAAATAATGTAGGATTAATAATATTATTCTCATTAATTACTTTACTTATGGTTATTATGTCTAATTTATTATTTAAAACAAATGAATGTTCACTTATATCGACCTCAATTGGTTTATCATTATTAAGTTGAAATAAAACATTTTCTTTTAATTGCATTTTTTCATATTCTTCATTAGAAGTACTACTTATCTTTATAGTATAGAACAACACAATTGTGAGTAATAATAATATACATATTATTACTGTCCTTATAACATTCTCTTTTTTCATTATTCTTCACCATCTTATAAATATTTATGTAATATATTCTAATTTTATCATTTAAAATACTTATCTTAAAGATACTCTTTGAAATTTAATAATTTTCTCCAAATATTAATTAATTTATCTATAAAATATGATAAAATAACCTAGTAAATAAAATAAAAGTGAGGTTTTTTATGAAAATTTTAAATTCCCTTCCTAGAAATGATGGTTTCTATATGCCTGGAGAATTTGAAGCTCATGATGGATGTATAATGATTTGGCCAGAGCGTGCAGATTCTTGGCAATATGGTGCTGTTTTAGCAAGAAAAGCATTTGCAAAAGTTGCTATTGCTATTTCAAAATCAGAAGATGTTACAATATGTGTAAGCAATGAACAATATGATACAGCTAGAGAAATGCTACCTTCAAATATTAGAGTTGTTGAAATAAGTACAAATGATTCTTGGGCAAGAGATTATGCCCCAACCTTTCTTAAAGATAATAATGGAAACATACGTGGGGTTGATTGGTACTTTAATGCTTGGGGTGGACTATATGATGGTTTATACTTTCCATGGGATAAAGATAATAAGCTAGCTAGGAAAATATGTGATTTATATAATAGAGATTGCTATAATGCAAGAGACTTTGTCCTTGAAGGTGGCTCTATTCATGTTGATGGTGAAGGCACCTGTATAGTAACTGAAGCTTGTCTTTTAAGCCCTGGACGAAATCCATCCTTATCAAAAGAAGATATTACAAAAATGCTTATTGACTATCTTGGGGTTACAAAGGTAATTTGGTTAAAACATGGAATTTATAACGATGAAACAAATGAACATGTTGACAATATCTGTGCCTTTACTTCCCCAACTAATATAGTTTTAGCTTGGACTGATGATAAAAATGATCCTCAGTTTGAAATGTCTAAAAGTTGTTATGATATATTAATAAATGAAACTGACGCTAAAGGACGAAAATTTAATATACACAAATTACCATGTCCATCTCCAATATATATGAAAGAAGAAGAATGTGAAGGTTTAATAAATATGGATGGTGAACCTACGAGAATGGATGGTGAAAGACTAGCTGCTTCCTATGTTAACTTTTATATATCAAATAAAAACATTATAATGCCAGGTTTTGATGATCCAATGGACTCTATTGCAAAAGAAATCTTGCAAAATTTGTTCAAGGATAGAGAAATAATCCAAATTTATGCAAGAGATATTTTAATTGGTGGAGGAAACATCCATTGTATAACCCAACAAATTCCAAAGGGAGTGATAAATAATGACTAGAAACGTAAAAGTAGCTGCAATTCAAATGAAATGTTCTGAAAATAGATATGATAATATAACTAAAGCAGAAACCCTAATTAAAGAAGCTAAGATAAATGGTGCCCAAATAATATTACTACCTGAATTATTTGAAACTCAATACTTCTGTCAAGAAAAAAAATATGAACATTTTGAATTGTCCACAACAATAGAAGAAAACCCTGCTATTGTTTCATTATCAAAATTAGCAAAGGAACTCAATGTAGTTTTACCTATAAGCTTCTACGAAAAATCAGGTAATACCACCTTTAATTCCTTAGTTGTAATTGATGCAAATGGTGAAAACCTTGGTTTATATAGAAAAACCCACATTCCAGATGATCATTTTTATCAAGAAAAATTTTATTTTACCCCTGGTGATACTGGCTTTAAAGTATTTAATACAACCTTTGGTAAAATAGGAATTGGCATATGCTGGGATCAATGGTTTCCAGAAACTGCTAGAGCCTTAGCGCTCTTAGGAGCTGAAATGATATTTTATCCAACGGCTATAGGTTCTGAACCAATACTTGAATGTGATAGCATGCCACATTGGAGACGTTGCATGCAAGGTCATTCGGCTGCAAACATTCTCCCAGTTATTGCTGCTAACAGAATTGGAACTGAGACTATTAGTCCATCTATTAACAATAATCATCAAAATTCCAGTTTAACTTTTTATGGTTCTTCCTTTATAACAAATGAAACTGGAGAAATTTTAAAAGGTGCCTCTAGGGACAAGGAAGAAATTTTAATTGAAGAATTTGATTTAGATATAATAAATGAAAATAGAATTAATTGGGGCCTTTTTAGAGATAGAAGACCTGAATACTATAATATTATTACTTCACATAATTAGATTGCGCCCATGCTTGGAGCACTTAAATAAAACATCCTACTATAAAAAGCAGGATGTTTTTACCTTAGGGTTATATTATTTTTTATTTTCACAATATTCATTAGTTTTTAAAATCGCTTCAATAAATTTTTCTTTAGTAATTTCATAAGGTGCACAATACCATTCAGTAATTCCTTCTGCCTTATCTGCCATATTTTTAACATCTTCTAATTTTATTTCAATATCTTTTAAGGTTGTTGGTAGTCCAATACTCTTATTAAATTCTATAAGTTTTTCACGTTTTTCATATTGTTTATCATAGGTTAATAAACACAAAACTCCAAAAGCTACTACTTCACCATGTAAGTGATTTACATGAGATGGTACTATTGTTGATCCATAATAAACTGCATGTGCAATACTACTATTGTAATAATAATCATGCTCATCACAAGTTAAGTTTGATACAAGCCCCGTACTTATAATTATGTCAAGGACAACCTGCTCTAATTCATAAGATATTTTATTTATTTTACAGTCCTCTAATGCCTTTAATCCAAACTCTAATAAAGGTCCATCACAAGTTTTACTTAACTGCGCTCCAAGTAAAGTTGTATGAAATAATTCTTTATTTCTAGTTGCAAATAATACTTCTGTTTCCTTTGATAAAGCATCTCCTATACCTGCCCAAAATAAGTTTTCTGGAGCTTCTGCAATTATTCTTGTATTTATGAATGTATGATTTGCAGGTGTATTAGGATAAAAATAATCTTTAAATGTTCCATCTTCATTATACATTACAGCAATAGAAGTGCAGGCAGCACAATTTGAGGCAATTGTAGGAAATGTAAATAAAGGTTTATCTATCTTTTGGCACAAAACTTTACAAGTATCAATTGCTCTACCTCCACCTATTGCAAAAACAAAATCAGCTTTTTTTACTTTGTTATCATTTATTAGCATTTCAACATTTTCATAAGTTGCCTCTCCACCATACCAGATAAAGTCAATTATTTCAATTTTAGAATCTTTAAGGGCTTCTATTATACTATCTTTAGCCTTTGACATTGCTGTCTTTCCACCAATTACAATAACCTTGCTTCCATAATGTCTTGTTATCCAAGGAATTTCTTTGTAACAATCCTCTCCTATACTGTAACTTGGTAGAAACACATTATAATGTTTCATTATTAACATCTCCATTCGTATATTAAATTTTATAAAAACATCCTGAATAAATCAGGATGCATCATGTTGGTCTTTCAATATAATTAATTATACTCCTTTTATAAATCACTTTCAAATCATTGTAATTTAATCATCAGATTTTTTATTTTCTCTTAATTTTACTAATTCCTCGTATTCTTCTTTAGATATATTAACATTCTTTCTTTTCTTATTTTCATCTGTTAATTCCCAGAATATATAAATTCCAAACAATCCTCCAACTAATATAAGTCCAGATGTTGATGATAAAAATGCCATTAAATATCCTATTTTAGATATTTTAAACATGTACTTTCCTTGAACTTGATTGTAGGAAATAGGTTTGTCTGATACATTATTAGCTGTACCTTGAGTTATAATTGTATCCCCTTCTATATTTATTATTTGGTGAGTTACATTGCTATTTTCTTCATCCTTATATGTAATAACATCATCTATCTTTAATTTGTCTAATGGAACTCTTAAAACTGTTACAAAATCCCCTGGCGAAATAGATGGTTCCATACTTCCTGTTACAATTACATAATTACTAAACTTAACAATATTGTTTATGTTGCTATTTTTAGAAGATAAATTGCCAATTATTCCAAAACTTATTATAATAACTACTATAATAAAAATTACGTTTTTTACTACATTACATGCCTTCTTCATACATTTACCTCCATTTAATTAGTACAAATATATATTTTTTGAGTACTAAAATAATATAACTTACCAGATGAATTAGCTCCGTCCTCAACCTTTATATAGGAATTAGTAGTTATTTCATTATCAGTATTAAAAGAATACTTATACCATCCAGCACCCTCATTTACCTTTGATATTGTTCCACCTGTTAATTCTGTTGTAAGACTATTTAAATAAAATTTTGGTAGCCCACCTGATTCAAAATTTGACCAATAAGAATCTGTTGTAGGCCTTTCAAAATATATTACTGATCCTAAATCCACATCATTACCAGGAGCCCCTTGATAATCTGGATTTTCCGGTTCTGTAAAATTAGTTTCATAATCACTACCATTTCCATCCTCATCCCAATTTGGGTTGTTTTCCTGAGTCAATTTAGCCCTTATTCTACTGGAAAACTGGATTTTAAAAGAATCAATGTCACCAATATCTTCATATGATTTTAAATATAATTTATATGAAATTTTGTATCTTGTTCCAGGTTCTAAATTGTCAAATCTCAACGCCTGATTAATTATAGTTCCTTCTCCTACTGTGTTTTTAATCATGTAGTTATTTGCAGCATTTAAATCAGAAGAACTTAATATTATTGGAGTTGAGCCATCTACATTTGATCCATCTAAATTACATTTTTGTGCAATAAGTTCA
>CAMNZV010000013.1 GCA_946575275.1 uncultured Clostridium sp.
CTATAAGACATGGAATCACAAGAGCTTTAGTTAAAGCTGATGAAACATTAAAGCCTGAATTAAAAAAGGCTGGATTCTTAACTAGAGATCCAAGAATGAAGGAAAGAAAGAAATACGGACTTAAGAAAGCAAGAAGAGCACCACAATTCTCAAAGAGATAGTTCTTCTAATTTTACAAATCCCACAAACGTTGTGTTTGTGGGATTTTATCATCTATTAAACCATATGAAAACTTGTAAATTTTTAATTACAACTAACACACAACTAACACACAACTAACAAATTAAATAAGTTCTATTGCTGCTCTTAAATCTTCAATATCTTTATGGGTATATATTTTTTCAGTTGTTGCATAGCTATTATGGCCAATTAATTTTTTAATAGAAACTGGATTTGCATCTGCCTTACTCATCAATGTAGCGAATGTATGACGTGCATCGTGAGGTTTATGCTTCATATTTAATTGTTCCATAATATAAAGCCAATTATCCCTATAATAATTATCATATTTCATACTAGTACCTTTTGAATTTTCTATAAAATATGTATTAGATTTATTCATTCTTTTTACCACAAAATCAAAAATTTTATGGTTAATAGGTACTACTCTGTTTTTACCAGCTGCTGTTTTAATTCCACCAGTAATTGTCTTATTTACTAAATCTACATCAGATTTTTTTATTAATAGAAGTTCTCCAATTCGTAATCCAGTATAGATCATAATTAGGATTGTATCAACATAGTCTATTAATTCAGCAACTTCAAATAATCTATCTATTTCTTTTTGTGAAAAAGGTACTCTGGAAGAGGTACTTTTATTTACCCCTATTTCAACATACGTTGAATAATCCTTACTTACTATATCATTCTGCATAGCAAATTTAAAAAGCTGATTAAATAAGGTACGTATCTTTCTTAATGTACCAAACCCCTTGTCAGAAGAATTAATATATTTTTGCATATGAATAGTCTTAATGTCTGCAAATTTCATTTTATGTAATACAGCAACAGCATCAAAAGCAGCATTATAAGCATTAATTGATGATTTAGAAACAGATTCATATTTAGTTTCTTTCCATTTTTCAAATACTTCTTTAAAAGTTATGTCAGCATCCAAATCATAAGGGTTATCATTATAATCAGTCAAAGCCTGAAGTGCTTCTTGCCTCTTTTCATAGTATCCAATAGTTTTATATAGTTGTTTTCCATCATCACTCCAACCAATAGTTTTTCTTGCTATAAATGGCTTTCTTCTTTTACCTGAAAGTTTATACACAGTTCCATATCCACTTGGTAATCTCATTATTTCACCTCTTTATCAGTATGTTTAAAATATACAAATTAATTTATTAAAAATAAATGCACAAAAACTACATATTCTATTTCATATTAAGCATTGATTATAAAGGAATTCATTATCTTTAATACACTTGAATATAATTGCAGAAGATTCATCCTTTGATGAATTTGCTTTAAGAAGTTCCTGGGCTCTATAAAAAGTTATTTCATCAATAATAGGATTATGTTTGCCTATGTTTTCAAGACAATCATCATTAACAGGTCTTGTTTTACTTATAAAGTTATTGTCTAACCTTTTGACATTAGCACGTCTACCCCAGGTAAGAATACCTATATATACTTTATTAATAAGAATATTTCTTACCATGGCTGGTGTCCATGGGCGATCTGTTCTAGATTTAATATTTAATTCATTTATTTTATAAGATAGATTGGAGGTACCAAGACCATCTAAAAATAATTCAAATATCAATTTAACATTTGGGGCTTCATGATTTTCAACTAGCTTATATCCTTTTTCACCTGTAAGCTTTTCTTTATCATATCCATAAGGTGTAATAGAACCCACATAGTTACCTTCCTTACAGGACTGTATTCTTCCAGTTTGTATTCTTCTGCTGATTGCTTTATATTCACGCCTAGACATGAATAAACCAAATTCTAAAAATTCATTATCAAACTCATTTCTTGTATCATATGTTTTTGATGGGGTTATTATAAGAGTATTGGTTAACTGGAAAGCTTGTGCAATAATTCCCTGATCTATTGTATTACCCCTAGCAAGTCTTTCTATTTCCATAACTAATACAGCCTTATAATAGCCAGCTTCAATTTTTTTTAAAAGAGTTTGAACAACAGGTCTATCTTGAATAGTTTCACCAGATACAACTTAATTGTATATATCTTCTTCATGTATAACCATGTTTTTGGACCTGTCAAAGTCTAATAATATTTTACGGTGTCTTTTTAAAACATCATAATCTTTATTTTCTAAATCTTTTCTAGATTTTCTTAGATATATTGCAAATATATCATTATTAGGCATATTATCATCTCCTAAAATTTAATAAAATAATTTGATTATATTTAAGTTAGGCTCAAAGGTTATAAAATATTCATCTACTTCATAATACTCTCCATATTTAGCCTTATAATATTCTATAGTGTCAAGTAGGAAGGACTCAGTTACATTTAAATATTCTGCTAAGTCATGCCTATTATTTATTCCATGATTCCAGGCGTTAATTAAATCGACTATGCCTATAATTCTATTATATCCCCATCTCCGTGCAATTATTTCTTGTTTCCTATTACTTATTTTATCTTGGTCTAATATATTTCCATAGCTTGTACAATGGTGACCAAGTTCTTCAGCTAAAATGCATCTTTTTTCGGTGTCTGTTAATTTGGAGTCAATAATTATTGTCCCATTTCTATATAGACCTTTCAAGTTATATTTTAGAGGTAATTCTCTAATTTTAATTTCATTTTCAAATTCCCCTAATAGATTCTCATAAGTCATTTTATTACCTTCTTTCCCAAGAGTTAAGAATGTATGTTCTTTTAATAGGTATAATATAGGGTGTCCCTTGGGGACACCTTGATTTATTCATTATGTCATTTTACTATCTTAAGGTGGTGTTGTATCTTATAGACATCCTTTTCAGTTTCTTGGGTTTTGTGGGTTAAAAACTTTATGTCAGATTTAACATCTTCAATTTGGTTTGAAATACCTTCGGCAATATCGTTTGTAACTAAATTCCCAATGTCAGAAGTGAGACCATCGAATCTCTTATCAATTTTGATTTCAAGAACATCAATCTTTGAATCAACGCCTTTAATATCATCTTTAAGTTCTTGCTTCATGTCTTGCATTTCAGAATACATTTTAGTCATAAGTTCAAATAATTCTTTACTATTGTCCATAAAAAAACCTCCTATTTTTAAATATGTTTAGGTGTCCCCGACGAACACCTTTTATTTATTTATTCTTCATCATCAAATAATAAATCTATATAATCTTGAATCATTTTCATTTTCTTTGGTGTAATATCTTTATCATCTAGGTGTGCAGCTATTGTTTCAACTTCTTTTTGGGGAGGGTTAAAGGTTACTTCTGGATTTATAATATCAGTTTTGCCAAGAAGATAATCAGTAGTTACCCCAAGTATTTCTGAAATTTCAACAATGACATCTAACGGAGGTGTACGTTTACCAGTTTCATATCCGTTATATGTATTAGCAGGCAGATTAAGCTTCTTTGCCATATCTTTTTGTTTTATTCCAAGTTCTTCACGTTGTTCTCTTAATCTATCTGAAAATTGCATATCTAAATCTCCTTTAAAAAATTCGCATTATATAAATTATTTTATATCATACAATACATATATTTAGTGAAAATCGCAAAATTTGAAAAGAATTTTTAATTTGCGTTGACAATTCACAAAGTGCGAACTATAATAAAAATATATTAGTTCTCAATTTGAGAATAATTGAAAGGGGCTAGAATATGAAAAAAAATTATCAGTTAAAATCGATAAGAATTAAAAATAGATTAACTCAACGTGATATAGCTACTATGCTTGGCATCTCAGTATCAACTTATTGTCAAAAGGAAAATGGACAGAGAAATTTTACGCTAGAAGAGGCTTGGGTAATAGCACAGGTTTTGGGTAGGGATATCAAAGAAATTTTTTTTACAAGCTAAGTTTCCAAATGGAAATAGAAAGATAACACAGGGCAAGTAAGAACCCTGTGAATAGAAATGTTAACAAAGTGTAAACAACTTATATTTAAATATTAATAAAAAAGGAGGGATAAGTAAATGTTAAATCAATACAGAAATATATATCAAATAGCACGAGAAAGTGCTGGATTAACTCAAGAAAAGGCAGCAGAACTACTTAACATAAGTGTAGAAAGCATAAGAGCATATGAAGGGGATAAGAGAATACCTCCTAATAACGTAGTGGTGAATATGGTTGAAATATATAATGCTCAATTTCTTGCATTTAAGCATCTAAAAAATAGTGAATTAGGACAAAGATATCTTCCAGAAGTCGAAGTTAAAAGTTTGAGTACTTCTATTCTTAATTTACAAAATAGGATAAAAAAATTAAATAACTGCAATGAGTTATTAATTGAAATTGGATGTGATGGGGTTATTTCAGAAGAAGAAAAAGATACTTGGGAAGAGGTTAATGATGATTTAAATTCAGTGGTAGAAGCAATTCTTGAATTGAAGTATTCAAAGGAGGGATAAAATGAAAGGATTATCAGTTAAAGAGGCAGCAGCACTTATGGGTAAATCACAACAGTTTATTAGGATTGGACTTCAGAGAAATATACTTCCGATTGGTTCAGCTGTGAAAATTAGTACACAATGGACTTATTATATTAGTCCAAAGCTATTTGAGGAATTTACTGGAATTAATTTTAAAGATATTAATTGTTAAGAAAGATACAACTTCGTAGAATAAATAATGCTATCAGGCATAAAAACACCTTCCTTCAACAATATTTTACCATTTGTGATAAAGGGAGATAAATTTAAAGGAGAAACAATGATTAACATAATAGGCATAATTACATTTATATTAAGTTGCTTTGTATGTTATGCAATGTGTAACGTATCAGAATAAGGAGGGAAATTAATGGATAAAAATTTAAGATTTTGTTTCAAAATTGATAAAGAAGTAGGTCTTGCACAAGATGAGTTTGGGAACAATGCAGAAGCTTTTGTGTGTTGCAAGGCAAAAGGTTGCAAGAAGTATGAGGTAGCTAGGGAGAAATATAAAAATGCCCACGAAGTATATAGGAAAATAGTTGCAAGTCAACTACAAGTAGATACTGAAATTGTAGTAGCAATAACTCTAAATGAATATTTAGATAACACAGAGGAGGATGATGAATAATGAGTAAATTTAAAATTACAGTTGAGGAACAGATAATTTACACGCATGAAATAGAGGTGGAAACTGCATATAGTGAAGCAGCAGTAGACAATATCTTGTGTGAAATAGACGAGGATTTAACAAGACAGAATGACATTGAGTATATATGTTCAGAGCTTGAGGCTAGAGATATAAAGGTATTGGAATTAACAAATGATGGGCATGGAGTGCGTGGTGCAATTAGAATAATAGAAATGGAGGAGGAAAAATAATGAGAGATAAAGATTTTGAGGAGAGGTTACTGAAATTTGATAGAGCAATAATTGGTTATTTAGTATCTATAGTAGTTTCATTAATTACTGCTCTTATAGTATGTAAGTTATTCAATTAACCAAAATAGAGTTGATGCAACTAAGGATACTATTATTGGAACTATTATTGACCTATAGAAAAAAGATAAACGTTCTTTTCTTATGAGCTCTTTGTAGTTTTTGCCTTTAAATTTTGATTCAATCAATAAAATAGTGTCCCCATCACCATAATCAACATGAACATATCCTTCTTCACTTAGGTAAAGAGAAATAAGCATAATTTCTTTTCCAGTAAGTGAAGTATTAGCCTCTAAAAGTGCCATATTAGGATAATCAATCCCCTTGGCATGTAGTTTGTTAAGCGAATTTAGTAATGTTTTAGATTTTTTAGTAAGCATATAAACAACCCCTTTCAAGTATATTCTAACACACAAAAAAAGGGGGGAATTAGGAGATATAAATAATGAGCAGAGAAATGATTAATGTTGTAAATGACATACAAAGTTTAGCAATTATGATAAGTGAAGAAACTAATAGTAAGATAGTTGTAAATTATCATGGCTATTCTAACTTGTTAGTGGTTAGGTCTTATAGTTGTTATGGAAAATTACTAACAGTTGTCAATTTGAATTGTGATAAATCAATTAGGAAATTGATTGAAACTAGGAATGATTTAAAAAATATATTAAAAGAGGAATTAAAAGAGGTGAGAATATGAAAAAGATTATATATAAGGCAACAGTATCTATAGAACTTATGATAGAGGTACCTGATTATACTTTAAAAAAATTAAATATAGAAGAAGAACGCAAAAGTAAAGATGAAGATTTATTAAATGACATATCAAATGACATATTATTAAGTGTTAATGATTCTACAGAAGTTAATATAGATATTATATCAACTATTTCTGCATTGTAAAAAAAAGAACCTTATAAAAAGGTTCACCACACGAGTTAAGGATTGCACTCCTTAACTCTATTATAGAATAATAAGGAGTGAATGTAAACATGAAAATCATATCATTTTTGAACATTAAAGGTGGAGTTGGAAAAACAACATCCACTGTAAATATAGCATCAGAATTGGCTAGGTTAAATAATAAGGTCCTTGTCATTGACCTGGATCCACAATGTAACTCTTCAAAATATATTCCATATAAGAATAAGCCAGAAGCTAATAGCTTTAATATCCTTTATGGGAATAGTCCCATATCAAGTATTTGTTCAACTGTATATAAAAACTTATATATTATTCCAGCATTAATAGACTTAGTACGATTTGAATCTAAATTAGATAATGAATATAACATATGTGAAGGTGCTTTGAATAATGCTCTTGAAAAATTAAGGAATATTGATTTCTTTGATTATATTTTAATAGATTGTCCACCTTCTCTGGGTATGCTATCAACAAATGCATTAGTTGCATCTGATTATGTATTAGTACCAGTTAAAATTGATAATTTTGCCCTTATAGGTCTTGATTATCTAATTTCATGTATAGAGCAGGTAAAGGCAGAATTGAATCCAGGACTAAAACTTTTAGGTATGTTTATTACTTTAGATGATAATACAAAAATTAATAAAGAAATTAAAAATGATATGAAAGAAGCCTTTGGTGATAAGTTCTTCAATCAAACCATAAGAAAAAATGTTGATGTGACAAAAAGTACCTTTGAACAAGTACCAGTGTATTACTATAACAAAAGGGCAATTGCTGCAATTGATTATGCAGCATTAACCAAGGAGGTAATAGAATGTCTTATATAAGCAACTTAGCAAATAGAGTTAATAGTATTGAGGCAAAGGACAAGTTTAATTTGCAAGAATTAGATATTAATATGTTAGTCCCTAGTAATAATAATTTTTATGGTATTAGGGAAATTGAAGAGCTTGCAGCATCTATTAAAGAAAGTGGATTAATGCATAATTTAGTGGTTAGAAAATTAGCTGATGGAAAATATGAAATTTTATCAGGCGAAAGAAGATATAGGGCATTATTATTACTTAACATAACAAAAGTACCTTGTCAGGTAAAAGAACTTAATGACGTAGATAGTGAATTGCTATTAATTAAGGCAAATGCAGAACAAAGAGAACTTACACCAATGGAAAAGATGGAAGCAGTAAATAGGCTGGAAAGGATCTATAAGAATAAAAAGGCAAGTGGCGAAGAAATACCCAAGGGGAAACTAAGGGACGTAATAGGAAAGGATATAGGACTCTCAGGCACACAAGTAGGAAGATATCAAAAAGTAGACAAGAAGGTAATAGAACCCTTAAAGAAAAAGCTAGATGAAGGAACTATATCATTAAAACAAGCAGAAATATTAAGTAATCTAACAGAGGATGAGCAGGGAGAAATGTATACTAAAGTTAATTCTATGGATTCATTAAATCAAAAAGATGAAATAGATATTTTAATTAGTGGCATAAATCAATCTGTTGAAACTAAAGAAGATAAGGAGCTTTTAGATGAAATGTATCAGACTAATTATAAAAAAGTAATTTCATCAAAAAAGGACGAGCTATTAAAGTTGTTAGAGATGGATAAATACCCAAGGCTTTTATTATTTAAAAATGATATGAGTGCAACTCTTTATACAGCAGGTGTAAGAATAACAGATGATAAAGCTTTTAATTTAGAAATTAGGCTAACAGGGAGTGACAGAAGAAATTTATTAAATATTACACTTAATGAATTTATAAAGGTAGATAAGTTCCCAAACATGATTGAACCTAAATATGGTTATGAAGTTTCTACAGGGGTTTATTTATGGTTTAAAAAGAAGGAGGTTTATAGCGAATGAAATATACAATGAGTGGGTTTAACCAGGTAAAACTAATTGAATTAGGATTAGATCTAAAGGATGCAGCATTATTAAGATATTTTGTAGATTTTAAAGACACCAATTCAATGTCTATGATTATTGTTGAAGGGATTCCTTTTTATTGGGTAAAATATGAAGCATTAAAGGATGATTTACCTATATTAGGTATCAATAGTAATGCTGCCCTTAGAAGAAGACTTAAAAAGCTTGAAGATTGTGGCATCCTTCAACATTATCATAAATTAGCTGGTGGGAGTTTTTCATATTATGCTATAGGTGATAATTATAAAAGCTTATTAACAGAAAATTCATCACAAGATTTTAATAATTATGATGTTATACCTCAAACTGAAAAGAGCGACCCTCAAACTGAAAAGAGCGACCCTCAAACTCAAAAGTTCGACCCCTCAAACTCAAAAGTTCGACCCCTTAAACTCAAAAGTTCGACCCCTCGAACTCAAAAGTTCGAACAAAATAATCCATCTACTAAAGACCCATCTACTAAAGACCCATCTACTAAAGATAAAGGGCAACTTGCTTTTGATGTTGAAATTGAAAATTATACTAAGAGCAGTGATTTAAGAACTGCACTATATGAATTTATAAAATCAAGAAAAGCAATTAAGTCTCCAATGACTACAGTTGCTTTAAATAAGTTGCTAACAAAGCTTGATCTACTAGCAACTTCAGAGAATGAGAAAATTGAAATTTTAAATACTAGCATAATTAATGGGTGGAGAGGTATATTCCCACTTAAACAAAACAAGAATCCAACGGCAACTAAAACTATTGGGGGCTTTAATAACTTTGAGCCAAGGCCCTATGACTATGATTCTTTAGAAAAAAAATTATTAGGTTGGGACAAAGATTAAGGAGGATTATGTATGATTTTACAAGATATAAGCACAAAAGAATTAGTTAATGCACTGTTTAATAGGCAAGGTATAAGGTCAATGAATGTAAGTGAAAATGAGTATTGCAGAATAAGGGCAGCTGGTGCCAATCAGGAAAGGGAAAGATACATAAATGTTGGAGGAGAAGCAACAATTTTAATTATTTCAAACGAAGAAATCTGAGAATATAAAATATTAAATAACATTAGGGGATGTGGATTATATGCGAATAAGCAAGAGAGTACTTATCGATAATTTTTTATATGAAATCAACACTGATGACAAGGATGAAATACTACTTCAGTTATCAGAAAAATTCAAACTAAAATTGAATACTGCAAAGAAATATTACAAAGATTTTTGTGAGGCTATGGAGGAACTTGGCACTTGTGACAATGAAGAAAAGTTATTAATTAATAATAAATTACATAGGGATAAGATTAGAATTAGGGACACGGAAAAAAGAGGAAAGCTTATTCCTGGAAAGTATGTAAATTATACAATTGTTGATAATGGAGTAGTTGTTAATGGATACCTATTCAAGAATGAAAAGGACATAGAAGATTTTAGGCGAAGGGAATTTGATATAGCATATAAGCAATTAGGAGAAATTGCAGATGTGTTAAATAGTTTTTAGGAGGATATTTAGAGATGAATAAGGTGATTATAGTGGGGAGACTTACAAAAGACCCAGAACTTAGATTTGCAGCAGGCACTGGGAATGGAGTAAGTAGATTTACCTTGGCTGTTAGGCGTCAAGGTAAAAAAGATGAAGCAGATTTTATTAATTGTGTAGCCTTTGGCAAAACAGCAGAAACAATATCACAATACTTTACAAAGGGAAAACAGATAGCTGTTTCAGGAAGTATTAGAACTGGTAGCTATGATGCACAAGACGGTACCAAGAGATATACAACGGATATTGCTGTAGAAACATTTGATTTTTTAGAAAGTAAAAATAATTCAGGTAATAATATTAACAGTGAGGATATAACACCAGTAGATGATGTGGATATGCCATTTTAAAGAGGAGGAATAGAAATGCGTGAAGAAAAACAAATAAAGCAAGAAATAAGAGAAACGTGGTTTAAAAATCATGTTGCAACACTTACAGAAGAAGGCAATTTAAAAGTTTTGGAATGGAAAAAGCCTGGCACAAACGTCTATTATTGCAAGTTTGTATTTGATAACAACATGATGTATATAAGTGGAGATATAGGCGAAGCAGTTTTCGAGTTAACGTGGAAAGCTGATGTACACTCGTTTAATGGTATTTATACAGGTTATTTCATGGAAAAATTACAAGCTTTTTCAGGGTGTAGATATTTGTATGATGGTGAAAAGGCTGGAGCATACTTAGAAGAATGGCTAGATGAAAACATTGAGGAAATGGAATTTAAAAGTGAAGACGATAAGGAGGATTTCTTAGATACTTTTGAAGAATTGGTGGGAGATGCTGAAAATTGTGATAGCGAAGATAGATGGGGATTTGGATATGTTAATCAAAAATACTGTGAGTTCATAGAAAAACTAGACATCAATTACTGGGAATGGATATATAGCATTGGAAGGACACCATCGCAAAGGATTTTAGGTTACATAGTAGCCTTGCAGATGGCTTCAGAACAACTAAAAGCTAAAGAAGTTAACAATGCTAAGGAGGAATAGAAATGACGTGTATTGCTGGAATCAAGGATAAGGATAGAGTATGGATTGGAGCTGACAGTTTTGGAAGCACAAATTCATATGGGATGGTATATAACAACAAAAAGGTATTTAAACTAAAAGATAACAAAAACATGTTGGTTGGATACACCACATCGTTTAGAATGGGAGATCTACTAGAATATTCAAAAGGGTTAATAGATGAAATTTCTGTATTAAAAAATGAAAAAATAGATAGAGAATACATAGTAACAAAGATAATTCCTGGAATAAGTAGATTATTTTGTGATAATAAATTTGAAACAAACGATAACGGTGAGGCATCTGGAGGAAATTTTTTACTGGCTAACAATACAGACTTATACTTAGTTCAAAATGACTATTCTGTATTAGAACCAAAGGAAGAATATATTTCATGTGGGAGTGGAATGTATTTTGCATTAAGTAGCCTATATTCAACTAAAAATACTGACATGCCACCAGTAAAAAGAATTAAGTTAGCATTAGAAACCGCAGAACATTTTCAAATAAATGTAAGAAGGCCTTTTGTAATTATGAATACGCTTGATGATGAAGTGATTACAATAGAGTAAGTATTGTTCAAATTATAACATAAGGATGGGTGAATGGAAATGTTAAATAATCAATTATTTATAAAAGTAAAGCCACTTATTGAATGTAAGTTAAGAGAGTATCCTTATTATCTTATGTCTGTAGAGATGCCAGGGCTGGGTTCAGCAATAGCACCTGATGTAATAATAAATAGAAGTTCATCACCAAGTGATATTGTTGGTTCTAGTGTAGTAAACAATGAATATAAGAAAATAGTAGTTGATGCAGTGAACTATATCTATGATAAGCTGGATAAGGAGAGTAAAACTATTATTGATAATACATATTTTACAGGAATAAAGAGTAGGGAAGAATTAATAAATGAATTAAAAATTAGTAGAAAAAGGTATTATAAATTAAAGAATAATGCATTGTACAAATTTGGAATAGCATTTGGAATGTTATGATATTTTATGCATATAAAAAAGGTGTTCGTCGGGGACACCTTTTTAATTAAAATTATAGAATAAATAAGAGAGGGGACAAAAAGGGGACAAAAGGGGGACAAAAAGGGAACAAAAAGGGTACAAAAGGGGGACAAAAAGGTATACAAATAAGATACATTAAGTTAATATAAGTATAACATGAACAAATTGTATAAATATAAAAAGCATAAGTAGATATTACTTGTGCTTTTTTGCATACTCAATAATAGGAGGTGAGGATATTGGGGATGTATGCTACTTATGTGTGTAAATTTTGTGGTAAAAGTGCAATATTGCTTAAGGAAGAAATAAGTACAAAAGGACACTTGAAATGTCCTCATTGTTCTTCAAAAAATATTTATTTAGAAAAAGAAACAGATAACCTTAAAGAATGTATGTCTCATTCAGCATATAAACGTGGAAGCGGAGCAATAAGGCAGGTGAGGGATAAGTGAGAGTATATGGGAAAAATAAGGCTATAGCTATAAAAGATACAGAGAGCCTGAAAAGAATTCAGAATTATCTAAAATATAGAAACTATAAAGCATATATACTTTTTATGATAGGACTTGGAACTGGGTATCGTGGTGGAGATTTAATTAAATTAACTGTATCAGATGTTAAAAAGGCAATTAAATGTGAGGAATTAATTATACTTGAAGAAAAGACTGAAAAAACTAGAAAAATTAAATTTGAAAGAACAGTTTATCTCAACAATAAATTAATTAATATTCTTAGTGAATATGTAAAAGATAAGGAAGAGGGTGAATATATATATCCATCCAGAAAGGGAAAAGGTAAGGGGAAGTATAAGCAACACATTAGGAGGGATTCACTAGGAAAGGAATTTAAAAAGGCAGCCTGTGCATGTGGAATTACGGAAATATCAGTAGGAACTCATACACCACGGAAAACATATGGATATATACAATATCTTAGGAGTGGCAAAGATATTAATTATGTGCAAGAACTTTTCGGGCATGCTTCATCCAAGACAACAAAAACTTATATTGGTGTTATAGATGATATTCTAAAAGACTCTGCTAAAAAGATGGATGCTTACATGGATTAGTCAGGAAATAAAATATTTTTTTAATGTTGAATACCTTACTTTTTGCACATGAAGTTTTAAAAGATAAAAAAATAGGGCATATAGATGAAGATAAAATTAAAATTGAATCCCTTACTTTGTTATATTATGAGGTTTTAAATCCCTCATAAATTTAATACTGATATTATTGAGTACTAAAAAAAGTTTGGGAAATAAAAAAAGGCTAAAAAGTGCTAAAACCCACCCCCGAGCAACTCAAATACATATCGTTAGCATTGATATACTCAATGCTACAACAATTTAATGAATAAAAAACATGAATATTCATTAAATTGCATAAAAATACTGTAATCAATACTTTGAACTATTGACTATGATTTTAAGCCGTAGTATAATTGAGGTATAGAGCAAGGTCAAAACTCATAATCAAAACGGAGGGTGAGAAAATGTGTAATATTTATGGATATTGTAGAGTTTCATCAAAAAAACAGCTAGAGGGTAATGGAATAGAAGTTCAAAGAACTGATATATTAGAAAAGTATGATTCAGCTTTGATTTTTGAAGAACAATTTAGCGGAACAACAATTGAAAGACCAGTATTTAAGTCAATATTAGAAAAGCTGCAGCAAGGAGATACATTAGTTGTTACAAAATTAGATAGATTAGCACGTAATACTGTAGAAGGGATTGAGATTGTACAAAGGTTATTTGAAAAGAATGTATCAGTACATGTTCTAAATGTTGGATTACTTGAAAATACAAGTATGGGAAAATTCTTTCTAACAACACTATTGGCAGTGGCAGAAATGGAAAGAAACACGATATTAGAAAGAACACAAGCAGGAAAAGAAATAGCACGTACAAAAGCAGGTTATAAAGAAGGTAGACCTAAAAAATTCACTGAGGAACAAATAGATCATGCTATAAAACTATTAGAAGATAATAGCTATACTAAAGTTGAGAAAATAACACAAATATCAAAAGCTACTCTTGTAAGAGAAGTGAGAAAGAGAAGGACTAGTGAGTAATCATTAGTCTTTTATTATTGAAAGAAGGTGATTTAAGTGGCAAGAAATAGAAATCCTAATCGTGATAAAGCGTTTAAGCTATATGAGAATAATAATTCCTTAATGCCTAAAAAGATAGCCCAGCAATTAAATGAAAGCGTAGAAAATATTAGAGCATGGAAATATCAAGATAGATGGGATGAGAAATTAGGGATAAAAAAGAATAAAAGAGGAGCACCACGCAATAATAAAAATGCTTTAGGTAATAATGGAGGAGCACCTAAGGGGAATCTTAATAGTCTTAAACATGGATTACGTTGTGATGAATCAAAAAGATTACCTAAGGAGTTTATAAAGAAATGGTTTCCTGTAGCAACAAGGAATGCATATGAGGATTCTATTAATCTTGAAATGAGTAAATTGGATATGCTGGCACATTCAATAGATACATTATGGGCTAAGATTATAAGAAGTCAATCTTTAACATACGTTAAGAATAAAAATGACATGACTAAGGTAACAAAAAAAGAAAGCTTTGGAAAGAACCCAAGTGAGGAGTATGAATTACAATTTGCTTGGGATAAAGAAAATGCTAATATAGATATCCAATCTAAAGCAATGGAACGTTTAGCTAAGATGATAAGGACGTATGAAGAATTACTTCATACAAATTGGGATTTAGCCACTGATGAACAAAAGGCAAAAATTGAAGTTCTTAAATCTCGTATAACTAAAGATGAAGATACAGAAGTAGAAGATGATGGATTTATTGAAGCACTAGAAAGTAAGGTTAATGAAGTATGGGAAGATTAAAACAAGCCATATTTAAGTTTAAACCTTTTTCAAAAAAACAACTAAAAGTACTTACATGGTGGCTTCATAATTCACCAGTGCATGATAAGGATGGGATAATAGCTGATGGAGCAATAAGAAGTGGTAAAACTCTTTCAATGTCATTATCCTATGTTTTGTGGGCTATGAGCTCATTTAACAGTCAAAACTTTGGTATGTGCGGTAAAACAATAGGTTCATTTAGAAGAAATGTTTTGTTTTGGTTGAAGCTAATGCTAAAAGCTAGAGGATATAAAGTAAAGGATCATAGAGCAGATAACCTAGTAGAAATAACTAAGAATGATGTAACTAATTACTTTTATATATTTGGTGGTAAGGATGAAAGGTCTCAAGACTTAATCCAAGGTATTACATTAGCTGGATGTTTCTTTGATGAAGTTGCATTAATGCCTGAAAGTTTTGTTAACCAGGCAACAGGAAGATGTTCAGTTGATGGTTCAAAGTTTTGGTTTAATTGCAATCCAGATGGACCATATCATTGGTTTAAAGTAAATTGGATAGATAAGTGTAAAGATAAGAATATACTATATTTGCATTTTACTATGGATGACAACTTAAGTCTTTCAGAAAGAATCAAAGAAAGATATAGGTCAATGTATAGTGGAGTGTTCTATAAGCGTTACATATTAGGCTTATGGACAGTTGCAGAAGGTGTTATATATGATATGTTTGATACTACTAAGCATGTTATAAACAAGATCACTGAAGCTTTATTCCCTACTTATTATGTAAGTTGTGACTATGGTACACAAAATGCCACAGTATTTTTACTATGGCAAAAAGCTTCAGGGGACAGGTGGTATTGTATTGATGAATATTATTACAGTGGTAGGGAAGAAGCTAAACAAAAGACAGATAGTGAATATGCTGATGATTTAATAAAGTTTATAGATGATAAGAAAATAAAAGCCATAATTGTAGATCCATCTGCTGCATCATTTATTGCAGAACTTAAGAAACGTGCTATTCAAGTTAAGAAGGCTAAGAATGACGTTGAGAATGGGATAAGAGTAGTAGGTAATTGCTTAAACTTAGGTAAGATATTATTTAGTCCTAAGTGTAAAAATACTATAGTAGAGTTTTCTAGTTATATTTGGGATGTAAAAGCTGCAGAACGTGGAGAAGATAAACCAATAAAACAACATGATCATGCTATGGATGCAGTAAGATATTTTTGTTATACAATATTAAAAGGCTTTGGAGGACTTAGAACATTCTAGGTCTTTTTTTAATATTTAAAATGATTATGAATTATGATTATGCTTAAACCATTGATTTTACTAGAGTAAAAAATCATATTCAAATGTTAGGGTTTATGATTATAAATAAAAGAGGTGATTAAGTGGGAATTAAAGATATATGGAACAAATTAAAGAAAGGAGTGAAATCTGGAATTATGGCAGTACAAGAAAATAATTTATTAACAGATAGTAAGGTTATAGCAGTTATAAATGATTTTAAAACATCTACAAAAAGGAGTTGGATGTTAGTAGGTGATAAATATTATAAAGTAGAGAATGATATATTTAATAGAACGTTAACTAAAACTATCCAAGGAACTAAAGTTGAGGAAACCTATAAAGCAAATAATAAACTAGCTCACAGTAAGTATAAGAACCTAGTTGATGAAAAGGTAGCATATTTATTATCAAGGGATTATTCTTTAAAATGTGATGATAAGGTCTATTTAGAGAAGGTAAAGGATGTATTAGGTAGACATTTTCAATATAAGCTTAGTGGGTTAGGTTATGAATCTAGTAATAAAGGGATAGCATGGCTTCAAATCTATGTAGATAAAGATGGTAAATTTAGTACTATGATAGTTCCAGCGGAACAGTGTATCCCAATATGGACAGATTCAAGCCATACAGAGCTCCAAAGTATGATTAGAGTATATGAAACTATTAAATGGGAATATGACAAAAAGAAAACTATAACTAATGTTGAGGTATGGGGTAATGATAGCGTAACTTATTATATTCTTGAAAATAATATGCTTATATCTGATTATAATAAAAATAATGATAACAATGGACCAATAGCACATTATAAAAAGGGTGAAGATTGGTTTGGGTGGGGAAGAGTTCCTTTTATAGCTTTTAAAAATAATAGAGTAGAACTACCTGATATTAAATTTGTTAAAAGTTTAGTTGATAATTATGATT
>CAMNZV010000014.1 GCA_946575275.1 uncultured Clostridium sp.
AATTTGATATAATTATCACAAGGAAAAATATTTAGAAAATATGTAATTGGAGGACACAATGAAAGATGTTGTTAATGTAATTCAAGCAAAATTTTATAGCTTTTTATATTTTACATTCTGGGGCTATTATTTTAGCGCTAGCTATTTGTTTTGCAAGAAAAATAATAATAACTTTTTAATGAGTGTATAAACTTTAACATAATTCTATAGATATTTTATATATAAAAGAGATTATTTAAGAGAGCTCGTTATATTAACGGCGCTCTTTTTTTAAATCAAAATTTAGGGGGAATGAAAATGGTAGTAATTTTAAATCCACAAACAGAAAAATCAGAAATAACTAAATTATCTGAAGCACTTCAAAAGAAGGGTGTAGGGGTAAATGAAGTAATAGGAAAAGATTTAATAATATTAGGACTTGTAGGAGATACAAGTAAAATTGATCCAAGTGAAGTTGAAGCATATAGATGTGTAAGTAAAGTTATGAGAGTTGCAGAACCTTTTAAAAAGGCAAATAAAATGTTTCACCCAGAACCAACAATAATAGATGTAAATGGACAAAAAATTGGTGGAAAAAAATTAGCGATGGTTGCAGGACCTTGCTCAGTTGAAACAAAGGAACAAATAACTGGAATTGCAGAAGATGTTAAAAAAATCGGAGCAAATTTCTTAAGAGGTGGAGCATTTAAACCAAGAACTTCACCATATGCATTCCAAGGATTAAAATATGAAGGTCTTGAATTATTAAAAGAAGCAAGAGAAAAAACAGGACTTCCAATAGTAACAGAATTAATGTCACCATATGACATAGAAGTATTTGAGAGAGATGTTGATGTTATACAAGTTGGAGCAAGAAATATGCAAAACTTTTCTCTTCTAAAAGAATTAGGTCAAACTAGTAAACCTATATTATTAAAAAGAGGTCTATCTGCTACCATAGAAGAATGGTTAATGTCAGCAGAATACATTATGGCTGGAGGAAATCAAAATGTTATTCTTTGTGAAAGAGGAATAAGAACATTTGAGACATATACAAGAAACACATTAGATTTAAGTGCAGTGCCAGCTGTTAAGAAACTTAGCCACTTACCAATAGTAATAGACCCAAGTCATTCAGCAGGTAAATGGTGGATGGTAGATCCATTAGCAAAGGCAGCAGTTGCAATTGGTTGTGATGGTCTTATAATTGAAGTTCATAACGATCCAGATAATGCATTGTGTGATGGACAACAATCAATTAAGCCTAGCGTATATGGTAAATTATTTGAAGAATTAAAACTAATAGCAAATGCAGTTGGAAGAGAAATCTAATAAATAACAGAGGTGAAAAAGGTGGAAAAGAATATTTTTGTAGACTTAAAAGAAAATAGTTACAATATACTAATAAAAAAAGGTATATTAAATAGTTTAGGAGAAAAAATATCTAAAATTTATAAAGGAAAAAAAATTTTCATAATAACTGATGAAAATGTTGACAAATATTATGGACAAAAAGTAGTAAATTCTTTAGAAGGTTCAGGATATTTAACAAAAAAAATAGTATTAAAGCCTGGTGAAGAAACAAAATCCTTTAACACCTTACAACCAATATATAAAGAATTATTAGACTTTAAATTGACACGTAATGAACTTATAATAACATTAGGTGGAGGAGTAATAGGAGATTTAGGTGGATTTGCAGCATCTACTTTTCTAAGAGGGGTACCTTTTATACAGGTGCCAACCTCACTTCTTGCACAAGTAGATAGTTCTGTAGGTGGTAAAGTTGCAGTAGACCTTTTAGAAGGAAAAAATTTAGTAGGTAGCTTTTATCAACCTAAAGCAGTATTTATTGACCCAGAGGTTTTAAATACATTATCAGATAAATATTATAAAGATGGCATGGGTGAAGTTATAAAATATGGCTGTATTAAAGATAAGGACTTTTTCTATAAATTAATGGATTTTAAAAATAGAGATGAGGTCATGGATAACATAGAAGAAATAATATATAAATGTTGTCTAATAAAAAGTCAGATTGTAGAAATGGATGAAAAAGATTTAGGGGAAAGAATGTTACTAAATTTTGGACATACATTAGGTCATGCAATTGAAAAATATTATGATTTTACAACTTATAGTCATGGAGAAGCTGTAGCAATTGGTATGTACAAAATATCAAAGATAGCAGAGAAACAAGGTATATCAAAAAAAGGTACAGCTGAAGAAATTAAAAAAATACTTATTAACTATGATTTACCCTACAAGGTTTTGTTAGATGATAATTCAGCGGTTATAGATACAATAGCATTAGATAAAAAGAACCTTGGAAGTATATTAAAGGTAATATTATTAGAGGAAATAGGTAAGAGTATAATATATGATACAAAACCAGAATTTTTTCAGGAGGGAAATTAATGGCAAGTTATAAAGTTTTTCCAAATAAGTTAAGTGGCAAAGTCAATATTCCACCTTCAAAAAGTATGGCTCATAGGGCAGTAATATGTGCAGCTTTAGGAAATGGCATAAGTAATATATACAACGTTGATATGTCAGATGATATTATTGCTACAATAAATGCAATGAGGGCACTTGGGGCAGTAATAAATCAGGTGGATGGGTTCCTTGAAGTTAAAGGAATAAATTACAATGGACTTAGTCTATCAAGGGATTATGAAAGAGTAATTGATTGTAACGAGTCAGGTTCAACCTTAAGATTCCTTGTGCCTATTGCTTTAGCCTTTGAAGGAATTTCAAGATTTGTAGGTAGAGGAAATCTTGGAAAAAGGCCTTTGAATACCTATTATGAAATATTTGAAAGACAAGAAATCGAATATAGTAGTAAAGAAGGAGTATTAGATTTAGTAATTAAGGGAATACTAAAAAGCGGAGAGTTTAAAGTGCTTGGAAACATAAGCTCCCAATTTATAACAGGTCTTTTATTTGCATTACCATTACTTAAGGGAGATTCTAAAATTATTATAACTACAGAACTTGAATCAAAGGGTTATTTAGATTTAACTCTTAAGGCACTAAAGGATTTTGGAATAACAATTATTAATAATGATTATAAAGAATTAATAATAAAGGGAAATCAAGAATACCAAAGCAGAGACTATACTGTTGAGGGTGATTATTCACAAGGGGCATTCTTCTTATGTGGGGATGCTATAGGAAACGAAATAATAGTAGAAGGTCTTGATATGAATTCTCTTCAAGGGGACAAAGAAATAATAGATATTCTTAAAAGAATGGGTGGAGTAATTACAAATACTAATAATAGTATAACAATTAAATGTAACAAACTTAAAGGAACAGAAATAGATGCATCCCAATGTCCCGATATTATTCCAGTTGTTTCACTTGTAGCTGCATTAGCTAAAGGTACAACAAAGATAATTAATGCAGGAAGACTTAGAATAAAAGAATGTGATAGACTTCATGCAATTTGTTTAGAATTAAATAAACTAGGAGCAAAGATTACAGAAGGAGAAGATTATTTAATTATTGAAGGAGTACATGAGCTTAAAGGTAACGTTACTGTTTGGAGTCATAAAGATCATAGAATAGCTATGACCCTTGCAATAGCAGCTTCAAAGTGCAAGGAACCAATAATTATAAAGGACTATGAATGTGTTTCTAAATCATATCCTTTGTTCTTTGAAGATTATAAAAATATAGGAGGAACTTTTAATGAGTGGAGTTTGGGGGAATAACATAAAGGTTTCTATTTTTGGAGAGTCTCATGGAAGCGCCGTTGGAATTACAATAGATGGACTTCCATCAGGAATAAAATTAGACTTAAATGAAATAGATAAAGAAATGAAAAGAAGAGCACCAGGTAGAAGTAGTATTTCAACTGAAAGAAACGAAAGTGATATACCAGAAATATTAAGTGGCTTTTTTAATGAAAGAACTACAGGAACACCTCTTTGTGGAATTATAAGAAACAAAGATACACATTCTAAGGATTATAGCAATCTTAAGGATTTAATGAGACCAGGTCATGCAGACTATACCGGTAATGTTAGATATTCTGGATTTAATGATTATAGAGGTGGAGGACACTTTTCAGGAAGAGTTACAGCACCTATAGTATTTGCAGGAGCTATTTGCATTCAAATATTAGAACAAATGGGAATAACAATTGGTGCTCACATAAAAAGTGTAAAAGACATAGAAGATGATTCCTTTGATTTTACAAATATATCAGAAACTACGTTAAAAGCATTAAAAGAAGAGGAAATCCCATTACTTAATAAGTCCAATGAAGATAACATTAGAAAGGCCATATTAGAGGCTAAAAAGAATACAGATTCCCTTGGCGGAATTGTAGAGTGTGCTGTTATAGGTATAGATGCAGGTATAGGAAACCCATTTTTTGATTCAGTTGAATCAAATTTAGCACATCTTTTATTTTCAGTTCCTGCTGTAAAGGGTGTTGAATTTGGGTTAGGTTTCAAAATAACAGAATTATTAGGGTCAAAGGCTAATGATAGCTTTTATTATGATGGTGATATAGTAAAAACAAAAACAAACAATAATGGTGGAATACTTGGAGGTATTACAAACGGAATGCCAATAGTATTTAGAACAGCTATAAAGCCAACATCATCTATTAGTATAGAACAAGATACTATAAATATTAATACAAAAACAAATGAAAAATTAATAGTAAAAGGAAGACATGACCCTTGTATAGTTCAAAGAGCTGTTCCTGTAATAGAGGCTATTACAGCAATAGGAATTCTTGATTTAATAAGGGGGAAAAATTAATGTCAGATTTAGAAGGCTTTAGAGAAGAAATTGACTTAATAGACAAACAGATAACAAATCTATTTGAAGAAAGAATGAACATAGTACTAAAAATTGCACAATACAAAAAAGAAAACAACATTAGTGTATTACATTCAAGTAGAGAAGAAGAGGTAATTAGCAAGGCTGTTTCAAATTTAAAAAATAAGGATTATGAAACAGAATTAACAACTTTGCTAAATTGTATAATGGATATTAGTAAAAATATTCAAAACAAAAAAGTTGCTAAAAATGACTAATTTTAAGGAGAATAATATGGAGTTTTATGGATTGGTTGGCGAAAAATTATCTCATAGTCTTTCTCCTAAAATACATGAAAAGGTATTTGAATTTTTAAAGATAAAAGGTGGATATAAACTTTTTGAAATAGAAAAAGATAAGATTTCAACCTTAGGTGAAGGATTAAAACTATTAAAAATAAAGGGCGTAAATGTAACAATACCATATAAAGAAACTGTTATTCCAATGCTTGATTACATTTCTGATGAAGCAAAAGCGATAGGTGCAGTAAATACTATAAAATTAAAAGATAATAAATTATATGGCTATAATACTGATTATTTTGGCTTTGGATATTTATTAAAAACAAATAAAATAGATGTTAATAATAAAATTGCAGCAGTTTTAGGTAATGGAGGTGCCTCAAAGGCAGTTTGCACCTACTTATTAGATAATAATATTAAAGACTTATATTTAGTTACTAGAAACAAAGAAAAATCAGTAAACATAGATAATAGAATAAAATTAATAGATTATAAGGAGCTTAATTTAATTAAAGGTGATATATTAATAAATACTACACCACTTGGAATGTACCCAAAGGTGGGAATATCACCTGTAGATAGAAAAATAATAAATAACTTTAAAGCTTTAGTAGATCTTATTTATAACCCAGAGGAAACTGAATTTTTAAAAATAGGTAAAAATCTTAATAAGATAACCTGTGGAGGTTTAATGATGCTAGTTGGACAAGGCATAAAATCTCAAGAAATTTGGCAAGATATATCAATTAATGATAAAATTATTAATAGTATTTATGATTATCTAAAAGGAGATTTTTTAAATGGCTAGTAATTTAAAAGATAAAATAGTACTAATTGGAATGCCAGGTTGTGGGAAAACTACAATTGGCAAGATATTGGCAAATGAATTAGGTTACTTTTTTTGCGATATGGATCAACATATTGAGAAGGTATCAGGGAAAAATATACCTGAAATCTTTAGTGAAGGTGAAGATGTATTTAGAGAATTTGAAACAAAAGCATGCATAGATTTATCTTTGAAAAAAAGAATAATTATTTCCACCGGTGGTGGGGTTGTTAAAAATTCTGATAATATTAGGATATTAAAGGAAAATTCTATAATAGTATTTATTAATAGACCAATTACTGAAATAATAAAAGATGTAGATGTTTCAAGTAGACCATTACTAAAAGATGGACCTGAAAAGATTTATGAATTATATAATGAAAGAATTGAAAAATATGTAGAGGCTTCTGATATTGAAATAATAAATGATGGATATGTGAAAGAAGCAGTAGAGAAGATTTTAATATTAGTAAAAACTAAAATTAAATAAATTAAAAAATGTAGGATTGTAGTATAGGAGGAAGAAATATGATAATTATCATGGAATCAAAATGTACAGAAAAGGAAATTCAAAATGTTGTAGAGGTTGTAGAAAAGAAGGGACTTGAAGTTAATTTATCAAAGGGATCAACATATTGTATAATAGGTTGTATTGGAGATACGTCTGTATTGGATCAAGGAGCACTTTTAAGAATTGATGGAGTATCAAAAGTTTTAAAGGTGCAGGAAGCATATAAAAAGGCAAACAAGCTGTTCCATCCAGAACCTTCAATAATTGATATTAATGGGGTTAAGGTTGGTGGAAGCCATCTTGGAATAATGGCAGGACCTTGTTCTGTTGAAAGTGAAGAACAAATAATTGAAATTGCAAATAAAGTTAAAAAAGCAGGGGCAAACTTTATAAGAGGTGGGGCATTTAAACCAAGAACATCTCCCTATAGCTTTCAAGGTTTAGAACTTGAAGGGTTAAAACTATTAGAAATTGCAAAACAAGAAACTGGACTTCAAATTGTAACAGAATTAATGTCAACTGATTATATTGATGAGTTTGTTGATAGAGTTGATGTAATTCAAATTGGTGCAAGAAATATGCAAAACTTTGATTTGTTAAAACAAATTGGTAGAACAAATAAACCAATATTACTTAAAAGAGGATTATCAGCTACAATAGAAGAATGGTTAATGTCAGCAGAATACATTATGGCTGGAGGAAATGAAAAGGTAATTCTTTGTGAAAGAGGAATAAGAACCTTTGAAACAGCAACAAGAAATACATTAGATTTAAGTGCCATTCCAGTTGTAAAGAAATTATCCCATTTACCTATTATAATAGACCCAAGCCATGCAGGAGGATATAGATACTTAGTTGAACCACTTGCAAAAGCAGCAATAGTTGCAGGGGCAGATGGGTTAATGATTGAGGTACACAATGATCCAGCAAATGCTTTAAGTGATGGACAACAATCAATTAAACCTGATGATTTTGATAAATTAATGGAAAAGATTAAGATTCTTGCTAAAATGGAAGACAAGGATATTTAATACAAGGGGGATAAATATGAATATAGTTATTGTAGGCCTAGGAGTTGTAGGAGGGTCCTTTGCAATGGCTTTAAATAAGGCAGGTTTTACAGATGTATATGGAATAGATGTAAGTGAAGAAACCTTATTAAAGGCAAAGGAAAGAGGATTAATAAAGGATGGTAGTAAAACAGGAGAGGATTTATTAAAAAAGGCAGATCTAACAATTATATCAATATATCCAAAGCTATTAAAAGATTTTATTAAAACTAATGCAAGTTTCTTTAAAGATGGGTCTATAATAACTGATGCTACAGGAATAAAAGGAATGTTTATTAAGGATATAATAAGTATTTTACCTAAAAATGTAGATTTTGTTTTTGGACACCCTATGGCAGGACGGGAAAAAAAGGGAATAGATTATGCTAGTGATAGGGTTTTTAATGGAGCCAACTATATAATAACACCTATAGATTGCAATCAAGAAAAAAACCTAGATTTAGTAGAAAATTTGGCGAAAAAAATTGGATTTAAAAGTGTTATAAGAATAACACCAGAATTTCATGATGAAATGATAGGTTTTACCTCACAACTTCCTCATGCTTTAGCAGTAGCCCTAATAAATAGTGATGAAGAAAATAGAGAGACTGGCAAGTTTATAGGAGATAGTTATAGAGATTTAACAAGGATTGCAAATATTAATGAGGATTTATGGAGTGAACTATTTTTAGGGAACAAGGAAAATCTAATTAAAGCTATTAATAAATTTGAAAAACAACTTGATTTATTAAAAGAAGCAATAGAAGATAATGATGTTGAGGCTCTTAAAAAACATTTTATTCAGTCAACTAAAAGAAGAGAAAAATTAGATAAATAATAAAAAGGTTTGTAAATAAGTTATTAAAAAACAGCTTATTTACAGACCTTTTTACTTGTTTTCTTCTATAAGTTGATAAATAGTTTTAGAGGTAGTATCCTCCATTTTATAACCAAGGAATTTAACTATTTTTTCAAGGTTTTCTTCACTATCAGTTTCGATTTCTAGGTATGGAAATGAACAAAAATTTGTGTCATTAATATCAATTTCCACTAAACCTTCAGGTAACCTATAGCTTTCTCTATATTTTGCAATGGATTGAAAAAGTTTTAAACCTAGAGAAGAAAAAATTCCCTCACCAGCTTTTTTATCTAGTATTACAGTTTCATTTTCTTCCATTTCTTTAAACTTATCTTGAGATAAAATTTTCTTAGTTGTCATATATATAGTATCTTCACCATTTACTAAATTATGAACTGTTCTTATTCTTGCATATCCTTTGTTATGAAGAAGTCTTCTATCATCAAAGTCATGTAAATCATTGATTTGGTTTTCTTCTTTTACCTTTATAGCATTACTGTTAACTAATAGATTTCTTATAAAAGCAACATCTATTTTAATAATTCTAGTTTCAAGTTCAGTCATAAATAATCCCCCTATTGGATATATTAATAAATATTCATATCTATTTTATCATGTTATTCATAAAAAATTAATATGAAAGTAAAAAAAATTTAGTATAATAATATTATATGACTTAATAAAGGAGGAATTTATATGGCAAAGCATTTACATATAATGACTGATAAAGATAATGTTTCTGATATAGTACTATTACCAGGCGATCCTTTAAGGGCAAAGTTTATTGCAGAAAATTACTTAGATGATTATATATGTTATAATGAAGTAAGGGGGATGTATGGATTTACTGGAATGTACAAAGGTAAAAGAATTTCAGTTCAAGGTACAGGAATGGGACTTCCATCACATTCTATTTATGTCAATGAATTAATTCAATTTTATGGAGCAAAAAAACTTGTTAGAGTTGGATCTGCAGGGTCAATAAATGAAAATGTTAATGTTTATGATATAGTTATAGCACAGGGGGCTTGTACTAATTCAAATATTAATAAAAGACGATTTAATGGGCTTGACTATGCGCCAATAGGAAATTTCGATTTAATCTGTAAGGCTTATAATAATACAATAAAAAAGGGGATACCAGTAAAGGTAGGAAATGTATTATCTTCTGATTTATTTTATGATGATACTGACTTTAAACTTAGTAGATGGGTTGATTATGGAGTTTTAGCTATTGAAATGGAAACAGCAGAGCTTTATACACTAGCTGCAAAATATAATGTTTTGGCATTATCAATTTTAACTATATCAGACCATGTAATAAAGGGAATTGAAACTTCACCTAAAGAAAGAGAACAAAGCTTTACTGATATGATAGAGATTGCATTAGAATCAGTATAGAAAGTGAGAGTGTTATGATGAAAAACAAAAATAAAACAAATAAAAGTGGTATATTAAGCAAAATTGTTTTAGCTATAGCTTTAATAGTTCTTGTAGTATCAGGCTATCAGTTATTTAATATTTGGAGAGAATATCATAATAATTCAAAAACTTATGATGAAGTTAGAGAATATTCTCCAAATAATGATATTAAACCTGAAGAGGATCAAATTGAAAAATATAGGTTTAAGCAGGAGGATTATGATAATCTACTTGCAATGAATGGTGATTTCAAGGGATGGCTTACAGTGCCAGGAACAGAAGTTAACTATCCATTAGTTCAAACTACAGACAACGAATATTATTTACATCATAATTTTAAGAAGGAATATAACGATGGTGGGGCAATATTTATTGCTTCAGAAAATAGTTCTCCTTTAAATGATGAAAATACAATAATTCATGGCCATCATATGAGAGATGGAAGTATGTTTGCATCACTTGGAAAATACAAGGATGAAAATTTCTTAAAGGAAAATAATAAAATATATGTTTCTACAAGAGATAATGTATATGAGTATGAAATATTTTCAGTATATGTTATTACAGCAAATTTAAATCCTTACAAAATAAACTTTGCAGAAAAAGATGAATATTTAAGTTACTTAAAAGAATTAAAAAGTAATTCATTATTTAATGTAGATCTTGAAGAATTTACTCCAGAAGATAAAATAATAACATTATCTACTTGTACTTATGAAGTAGATGATGGAAGACTATTAGTTCATGCTAAGTTAAAGAGAATTGTATAGGCTATAAAAAAGTAGATAAATTTGTCAAAACGCAAATTTATCTACTTTTTTATTTTCTATTTAATAAAATTATTGTTAATATCATAATTAAACCCCAGACCATAATAAAGGACAGTTGGTTTGAGGGAGCACCTCTTTCAGTTAATAGTTCTAATAATTTTTTGCCTCTGATATTATTATTCTTCTTTTTAATTTTGTCAATTTCTTTTTCTACTGATAATAAATAAATATTTGTGCCAAAGAATCCCATTAACAATAAAATTGTTACAAATAGGATAATTGATAATGGAAAAGGTATAGCAATTAATATAGAAAGATAAGCCACAAGCACAATTAAAGATGGAATAAAAGCCTTCCTATAGGCAAGCCAAAAAGCATTAAGGAAAAATGCTACAGGTGACCAAATAGGCTTATTAGGATTTATAAGGTATTTATCTAAGGTTTTTTTATAAAATGGGGTAGTTGCTTTTTTGCCAATATAGGCTTCCAGTTCTGCCCTTGTTGCTGTTAATTCTTTCATAGCCATTACAATAACTCCTTTATAGATAGTATAAGAAAAAGATGACTCCTTGAGCCATCTTTTTAAATATGTCTTAACTTAAATTAAGCTCTGTTTACAGAACCGAAAAGTTCCATTTTTTCTTTTACTGTAGCTTTTATAGCTTCAAATCCAGGTCCTAAAAGCTTTCTTGGGTCAAATCCCTTACCTTGTAAGTCTTTTCCATCTTCAACATATTTTCTAGTTGCTGCTGCAAATGATAATTGACATTCAGTGTTAACGTTGATTTTAGAAACTCCAAGAGATATTGCCTTTTTAATCATATCTTCAGGGATTCCAGTACCACCATGTAAAACTAATGGCATGTTTCCAACAGCATCAGCAATTTTAGCTAAAGCATCAAAATCTAAACCAGCCCAGTTTTCAGGGTATTTTCCGTGGATATTTCCAATTCCAGCTGCTAATATATCAACACCTAAATCAGCAATTTGTTTACATTCTGTAGGATCTGCTATTTCACCAGCACCTACAACTCCATCTTCTTCACCACCAATTGAACCAACTTCACATTCAACTGAGATTCCTTTTGCTTTTGCATCTTTAATTAATTGAGTACTTTTTGCTATGTTTTCATCAATTGCATAATGTGAACCATCAAACATAACTGATGAGAATCCAGCTTCTATACAAGCATAAGCTCCATCAAATGAACCGTGATCTAAGTGAAGGGCAACAGGAACAGTTATTTTAAGATCCTTAATTAATCCATTAACCATACCAACAACAGTGTTGTATCCTCCCATGTACTTACCTGCACCTTCAGAAACACCTAAAATAACTGGTGAATTGTTTTCTTGTGCAGTTAATAATATAGCCTTAGTCCATTCTAAATTGTTAATGTTAAATTGACCAACAGCATATTTTCCTGCCTTAGCCTTTTGCATCATTTCTTTTACTGAAACTAACATAATAAACCTCCAATAATGTGTAAATTATAAATACAATTTGTATTTACTAACTAAATCTTATTATAACTTTAAATTGTTAAAAAAGAAACAATTTAAGAGAAATTTCTTTAATTTTTACTAAGCAATTTAACAAGAACAGCTTTTTGAGCATGTAATCTGTTTTCAGATTCGTCAAATATTTCAGCAGAATGATCTTCAAGGACCTTAGCTGTAATTTCCTCTTCTCTGTGAGCTGGCAAACAATGAAGAACAATTGCATTAGGATTTGCATGGGATACAAGCTCATCATTTATTTGGAAGGAAGCAAATGCTTTAGCACGAATTGCAGCCTCTTCTTCTTGTCCCATACTTGCCCAAACATCTGTTATAAGAACATCTGCATCTTTGCAAGCTTCAATAGGTGAGGATACAAGTTCAAATTTAGTTCCTTCAAGGCTTGCTAATTCTTTTGCACGATTTATATATTCTTCCTTTGGCTTATATGCATCAGGACAAGCAATTGAAAAGTTCATTCCAACCTTTAATGTTCCAATCATTAAAGAATGAGCCATATTATTACCATCACCAATATAGGCAACCTTTAGACCTTCTAAAGTGTTTTTATATTCTCTAATTGTCATTAAGTCAGCTAAAACCTGACATGGATGTTCATCATCAGTTAATCCATTAATAATTGGAATACTAGAATATTTAGCAAGGGTTTCTACGTCTTTATGAGAATAAGTTCTAATCATAATTCCTTGTAAAAATCTTGATAATACTCTTGCAGTGTCTTCTATAGGTTCACCACGTCCAATTTGAAGGTCCTTTCCACTTAGAAAAAGTGGGTTTCCTCCAAGTTGATACATACCAGCTTCAAAGGATACTCTTGTTCTAGTAGAACTTTTTTCAAATATCATTCCAAGACTTTTGCCTTTTAAATGTTCATGAGGTATACCATGTTTAAACTCATATTTTAATTGATCAGCTAAATTTAATATTTCTAAAATTTCCTCTTTAGTTAAATCGTCCATTTTTAATAAATCTTTTATCAAAATCATCCCTCCAATTTTTTTATTTTAATACATCTATAAGAATTTTAATTGCAGCTTCAATTTCTCTTTTATCAATTATAAGTGGTGGAAGAAGTCTTACAATATTTGGTCCAGCAGTTAAAACTAAAAGTCCTTTTTCAAGAGCCTTCTTTTGAATTTCAGAAGAATCACCTTTAATTTCAATTCCAATCATTAATCCTATACCACGAACATCAATAACATTATCTAAATTAGCATTATTTATTAAGTCCTTAACTAAATTACCGTTAAATGTTACATTAGCATATGTTTTATCATTACAGATTTCATCCATTACAACTAGGGCAGCAGCACAGCTTACAGGGTTTCCACCAAAGGTTGAACCATGATCACCTGGATTAAAGGTGTTAATTAGCTTTTCATTACATAATACAGCTCCAATTGGAAGACCAGATGCTAATCCCTTAGCACAGGTTATAATATCAGCTTTAACCTCAAAATTATTAAATCCAAATAATTTTCCAGTTCTACCTATACCACATTGAATTTCATCAAATATTACTAAAATATCATTTTCATTGCAATATGATACAACATCTTGTACAAAGGCTTTGTCAAGTGGATGAACACCACCTTCACCTTGAATTGCTTCAAGTATTACAGCACAAACCTTATTTGTACATTTATCTTTAAAATCCTTAACATCGTTAGCCAGAAAATAATCAAAGCCATCAGGAAATGGGAAAAAGTATTTGTGAAATTTGTTAGGTTGACCAGTAGCCTTTAAGGTTAACATAGTTCTTCCATGAAAGGATTGCTTTAATGATAAAATCACATTTCTATTTTCACCATATTTATCATAGCTGTATTTTCTTGCAAGTTTAATAGCACCTTCATTAGCTTCAGCACCAGAGTTTGCAAAAAATACCTTGCTCATATTAGATATTTGAGTAAACTTGTTGCTTAATTCTACTGTTGTAGGATTTAAGAAAATATTAGAGCAATGTTGCAATTTATGAATTTGCTTTTCTACAGCATCTGTCCATTTTTTATTATTGTAACCAAGACAATTTACTCCAATACCACTTGTTAAATCCAGATACTTATTTCCATTAGTATCATATAAATATACACCTTCTCCTTTTTCAATAATTGAAGAAAGGAAGCCATAGGTGTTCATAAGTGAATTTTCCATAAAATAATACCTCCTAATAAATCATTGTACCAATACCCTCATTTGAAAATAATTCTAATAGTAAAGAGTGAGGCACTCTACCATCTATTATATGTGCACGTTCAACACCCATACGAACAGCCTCAACGCAGCAATCAATTTTTGGTATCATACCACCTTTAATTACCCCTTCAATTGCAAGCTTTGCAACTTGGTGTAATCTTACAACAGATAAAAGGGATGAAGGGTCTTTATAATCCTTTAAAACTCCAGCAACATCTGTTAAAAGAATTAGCTTTTCTGCCTTTAGTGCTGATGCAATTTTAGCTGCACATAAATCAGCATTAATATTATACATACAATCATTATCTTCACCTAAGGCAATACTTCCAACTACAGGAATATATCCTGCATCCATAGCCATAGTTAATACATCTGTATTAACCTTTGTAATTTCTCCAACATAACCTAAGTCAACTTCACTATCAAGCTTTTTAGCCTTAAGCAAAGATCCATCCATACCACATAAACCTATAGCCTTTCCACCAGCCTTTTCTATTAAAGAAACCAAGTCCTTATTAACTTGACCTCCCAAAACCATTTGAACAATGTCAATAGAAGTTTCATCTGTATATCTAAGTCCATTAATAAACTTACTTTTTTCTCCTAGCCTTTCAAGAAAAGAGGAAATATTAGGACCTCCACCATGTACTACAACTGGTTTAAAACCAACACATTTCATAAGTACAATATCATTAATAACAGTTTCTCTAAGTTCTTCACTAATCATTGCATTACCGCCATATTTAACAACTACAATTTTCCCATTGTATTTTTGTATATATGGTAAAGATTGAACTAAAATACTAGCACGATCATTAAGATTCATTTTTTTGCCCCCCTAAATTAGCTTCTGTAATCTCCATTAATTTTTACATAATCATAGGTTAAATCACAACCCCAAGCAGTTACACAAGAGGTACCTAAAGCCATTTCAACATTTATAGTTATTTCATCTTCAAGTAATATTTTTTTTGCAATATCCTCATCAAAGGGAACAGATGCACCATTTGTACATACCACAATTGAGCCTTCCTTGCTTTTGAAGCTAACATTAACCTTTTCAGGTTCAAAATCAAGACCAGCATAGCCTAAGGCACAAAGAATTCTACCCCAATTAGCATCAGAACCAAACATTGCAGTTTTAACTAAGCTTGAAGTAATTACACTTTTAGCAAATATAACTCCTTCTTCTTCAGATTTTGCACCATTTACAGTGCATTCAATTAGCTTAGTTGCACCTTCACCATCTTTTGCAAGCATTTTTGAAATTGTAATTGTAATATATTTTAATGCTTCAAGAAATATTTCATAATCTTGATTTCTTTCTGTGATTTCTGCATTATCAGCTAAACCATTAGCAAGAATTAGTACAGTATCATTAGTACTAGTATCACCATCTATGCTAATTCTGTTATAGCTTACATTTACAGCATCCTTTAAAGCTTCTTTTAATAATTCTTCTGATATTGCAAGGTCAGTGGTTATAAAGGATAACATGGTTCCCATATTAGGCTCAACCATTCCAGAACCCTTGGCAATAGCACCAATTGTAACCTTAGTACCTTGTATTATAAATTCACAGGCACATTCTTTTTTTACTGTATCAGTTGTCATTATTGCAGTTGCAGCTGTTGAACCATCCTTTGAAAGATTTTCAGTTAAGGTTGGAATTCCAGATACAATAGCTTCTAGATTAAGAGGAACACCAATTACACCAGTAGATGCAATTAAAACATCCTTTGAGTTTATCTTAAGTGCTTTTGCAAGCTCTACAGTAGTAATCCTTGCTTTTTCAAGACCTTCAGTACCAGTGCAGCAGTTAGCATTACCACTATTACAAATTATTGCACGAGCCTTATTATTTTTTAAATGCTCTTTAGTAATGTAAATTGGAGCACATTTTACTTTGTTATTTGTATACATACCAGCTGCAACACAGATTTTGTCAGAATAAATTAAAGCAAGATCCTTTTTAGTAGTACCTGCCTTAACACCACAATGAACACCAGATGCTAAAAAACCAATTGGAGAAGTTACACTTCCATTAATTATTTTGTATGACAAATTATTTACCCCCTTTTAAATTTCTGTAATCACCAGTAACTCTAATAT
>CAMNZV010000015.1 GCA_946575275.1 uncultured Clostridium sp.
TGAGGCAAGTTATAATACACCTGAAGGCATGGTTAATTGTACAATTGCAGAAAGAAGGCAATTAATAATTAAAAAGGGTGATCTTAAGGGGCTTTTTGATTCGGCAATTGATGTTAAGGATGAAATACTCCAAATGGCCCTTACATCTAATTCAAATGAATCCTTGAAAGATATAGTTATGACCATTCAACAAGAGCAGGATGAAATAATTAGAGCACCTAAGGATAAGGTTATTATAGTTAATGGTGTTGCAGGATCTGGTAAAACCACTATTGCTCTTCATAGAGTTTCTTATTTGCTTTATAACTATAGAAAACAATTTGGAGATAAAGTTTTAATTTTAGGTCCTAATGATATTTTTATGGATTATATATCTCAAGTTTTACCTACTTTAGGGGAAGATGGAGTATATCAAAAAACCTTAGAATCATTTTTAATGGACGAGATTAATATTAAAGAGGATGTTATTGGGTTTTCAAAATATATTGAAAATGCAATGGAAGGAAATACATATGCACTAGAGGATTACAAATATAAGGCATCAAGTAGATTTACTGTATTTTTAGATGAAACAATTGAAACTATGAATAAAGAATTCTTCATAGTCCAGCCAATTTTCTTTTTTGGAGAAGAAATAGTTTCAAAAGAAGAGATAATAGAGCTTTTTAATGACTATTATAAAAATATGCCTCTATTTAGAAGAAGTGAAAAAATAAAAAGGGTTTTAGTTTCAAAAATTAAAGATAAAAGAGATGAATGCGTTAGAATATTAATTGCAGAAACCAAGAAAAAAATAGAAGCATTATCTCCAGAAGAATTGGATGTAGAAAAGGTAAATATTGAATTTACAAGAGCAATTAAAATTAGAGAAATAGTAAGAGAAGTAATGAATGCAAGAGATGCTTTAGATAAGTGGATAAACCATAAAGAAGTAGTTGAAATATATAAGGAAATTACAAATACTACCCACTTAGGATATATGGATTTATCAGGTATAATGTATCTAATGGTAAAACTTCAAGGTAAAACAAGCGATAAAAAGTTTAAGCATATTGTAATTGATGAAGCTCAAGATTATACAATGACTCAATTTAAACTATTGAAGGAATTAACAGGATGCAAAACTTATACAATTGTTGGGGATATCAATCAAAGGCTTATTGATCTTGATGAAGAACCTGCTATGATGCATTTAGATGAAATGTTTATAGAAAATTGTAATTATTATAATTTAAATAAAAGTTATAGGTCAACACAGCAAATTATGGAATATTCCAATAAATACCTAAAAGAAAAGGATGTTATTGTTCCACTTGTAAGAAATGGAGAAGAAGTATTAGAAGAAGAAACAACAGGTATTTTGGATACTATAGAAACTGTAGTTTCAATTATGGATGATTATAAAGAAGAAGGTCTTGAGAATATTGCAATAATAGTAAGTAGTCTTGCAGAAATAAACAAAATATCAAATAGACTAAAGGAAAGACTTAAGCTTCAAATTTTTAATAGTGAAGATATTCTTTATAATGGTGGAAATGTATTAATACCATCCTATTATGCAAAGGGTTTAGAATTTGATGGGGTAATACTTTTAGACACCTTTAAGGATTCAACTAATGAATTAGTTAAGTATATTATGTGTACCAGAGCACTACATAGGTTATCAGTAATTAAAATAATCTAAAGCTTAATGTGTAAAAACATATAATAATATAATTGATATTAAGAAAATACTAGCAACAAATAAAGAAATATAATTTACACCACCTATTGAATTTATATATTTTAAATCAATAGGTGATGTTTTTTCTTTTAAGGTAAAAAGTTTGTCAACTACAAATCTAATATAAGTTCTATTTGCAATTAAGGCTGAAACAACAGACATAGTAAAGACTATTAGGGATATATAATTTGGTGTAATAAGTACAGATAATAGTAATATAACAAAAGTTATAATTGAGTTAGTATACATTTTTCTTGAAGCAAACCAAATAGATGGACATAAAAAGCATATCCAATTCCATGATAAAAATAAGGGGTCATATTGGTATCTACGGCATTTTTCCATATAATATGAGGTGGAATTAGGACCAATAAAAGCAATTATATCATTTTCATAAAGGTTTATTTTACTTGTATTTATATTTGTTTTGCAGTTAACATTTATACATTTATTATTATTCATTTCATGTCCACAGTATCTACAGTACATAAAGCAGTCTCCCTTCAAATTATAAAAAGTTTGAGTCAATTGTAATAATACAATTATAGAATGGATGTAATTTTTTAACCTCAGCTATTATAGTTTCTTTTATTGTTTCATTATTTGGTATAGATTTATCAGGAAGGACAACTATATCAAAAACAAGGTTTTTATGCTCACCTTCTCCAACAACCCTAAAATCATGTAAGGATTTTAAATAAGGAAACTTTGAGATTATAGTATTTAATTCATCATAGGCTATTAAGTTTTCCTCATTAATCATACATATTGGATCCATGTGTATAACAAGTAAAATATTTAGGTTACTAGAAATTTCCCTTTCTGCAAGATCAATAACTTCATGTATTTCCATAATTGAAATATCTGAGGGAACTTCTGCATGTATAGAAGCCATACACCTTCCAGGTCCATAATTATGAACAACTAAATCATGAACTCCAATAATATGATTATAATTTAATACCATTTCCTTAATATCTTTAACTAATTTCTCATCTGGGGCCTCTCCAAGAAGAGGATCTATTGTGTCTTTAACAAGGTTAAAACCAGAATAGACTATAAAAATTGCAACGAATAATCCAAAATATCCATCAATTGGTAGCGAAATAAATTTAGAAGCTAAAAAGGAAATTGCAACACAAGATGAAGTGAAAACATCACCTAATGCATCTACAGAAGAAGCCTTTAAAGCCTGTGAATTAATTGCAAAACCAACATGTTTATTAAATTTAGACAACCAAAACTTTAGCAAAATAGAAACCAATAGTAAGATAAAAGGTAACAACTCAAATTCAACTAAAGATGGATGTAGTATTTTGTTAAAAGAAGATTTAATAAACTGAAAACCTACTAACATAACTAAAAAGGCTACAATTAAGGCAGATATATATTCCATTCGTCCATGACCAAAAGGATGCTCTCTATCAGCAGGTTTATTTGCCATTTTAAAGCCTAGTATAGTTATTATAGAAGAAAATGCATCAGATAAATTATTAAAAGCATCTGCCATTATTGCAATACTTGAAACAAGAATACCTACAATTAATTTTATAGTAAAAAGAATAAAATTAACGGTTATTCCTATTATTCCACCTAATACTCCATAAGAGTATCTAACTTTTTCATCTGATGTTAATTCATAGTTTTTCACAAAAGTTTTTACTAAAAGATTAGATAACAAAAAAAACACTCCTCTTAATTAATTCTATGTATAATTGTATAGTACATAGGAATAATAATCAAATAATAAAATAAAATATGACAAAATCGATAAATTTGGTAAAATAGAAGTATAAAAATATGGGAGGTATAAAATGAGCATTGAATTAGCAAGAGAATTAATAGATTTCATAGATGAAAGCCCATCAGCATTTCATGCTACAGATAAGGTAAAGAGAACATTATTAAAGGATGGATATATAGAACTAAAAGAAAAAGAAAAATGGGAATTAAAAAAATATGGAAAATACTTTTTATCTAAAAACAATTCTGCTATAATTGCATTTCAGGTAGGAAATGAAAAAGTAGAAGAAAAAGGCTTTAGATTAATTGGAGCCCACACTGATTCTCCAGGTTTTAAAATAAAACCAAATAGTGAAATCAAAGTGGAAAACCGATATATAAAGTTAAATACTGAGGTATATGGTGGTCCTATTTTAAGTACATGGTTTGATAGACCATTAACAATTGCAGGAAGGGTATTCTTAAAGGGTAAAAGTCTGTTAAAGCCTATAGAAAAGCTTATAGACATAAATAAACCAATACTTATAATTCCAAATATTGCAATCCATATAAACAAAAATGTAAATGAAGGATATGCAATAAATAAACAAAAGGATACACTACCTTTACTTGGATTAATAAATGAAAAGCTTCAACAAGATAATTATCTAATTGAAATTATATCTAAGGAATTAAAAGTTAAGAAAGAAGATATTATTGACTTCGATTTATCATTATATGAATTTCATAAAGGAACAGTTTTAGGAATGAATAATGAGTTTGTATCAGCCTCAAGGTTAGATGATCTTTGGATGGTTTATGCAGGTCTTAAAGCCTTAATTGAAAGTGATGTAAATGAAGGTACAAAGGTATTAATATGTGTAGACAATGAAGAAATTGGAAGTTTAACTGCACAAGGAGCAAATTCATCTTATATTAAAAATGTTCTTGAAAGAATATGCTTATCCTTTGGGAAAAATAAAGAGGATTTTTATAGGGCGCTTTCAAATTCTGTTATGATATCAGCTGATTTAGCTCATGCTCTTCACCCAAATGCAGTAGAAAAGCATGACCCTACAAATAGACCAACATTAGGACTTGGTCCAGTATTAAAAATTGCAGCAAGTGGTAGCTATTCATCTGATGGTTATTCAGCTTCAATATTTAAAGCTTTATGTCAAAAATCAAAGATACCATATCAGGTTTTTGTTAATAGGTCAGATGTTAGAGGTGGAACAACAATAGGACCAATGGTGTCAGCTAATTTATCAATACCAGTTATTGATATGGGAGCACCATTAATAGGTATGCATTCTATTAGAGAACTAGGTTCAGTTATAGATAATAAACATACTATAGAGTTATTTAGAGAATTTTATAAAATTTAATAGGAGTTGAGGGGATGAAAAACAAAAGGGGAATTTTATTAGTAATTATTCTATTTGTAGTTTTGGTTGGTCTTATAGGATATGGACTTATGTTGGATTCAAAAGTAAATAAAAATAATCAAAAAGATTATGTGGCTTGGATGGAACAAAAAAAGTCAGAAGGGGTATTGTCTGCATCTGAATTTGACGAGGAAGAAACAAAGCAAAAAGATTTTTACTCAAAATTAAAAGATGGTGACAAAATTAATTTACTAGTTATAGGGGATAGAATAGCATTAAGCGAAGGTAAAAATAGTGCAAATGGAATATGGACTGAAGGTATAAGGTATATACTTAACAAGAACTATGGTGTTACAGTTGATATTAAAATATTGGCCGAAACAACAGATAATATTGATAAAGCAATTGTATATTCTGATGATAAAACAATTGCAGATTATGATTTAATAATTGCAAGTTTTGGTTACAATGATAGTTTGCAAAGTAACGAAAATATAAATCATTTCAAAGATACATATAAGGAGGCTATAAAAAATATAGAAAATAAAAATAAAAGTGCAGTTAAAATGTTCTTGATTCCAAGTAATATAGGTTTAGATAATCCCTATAGAAAAACTATAGTAGATTTAGCAAGTGAAGAATCTATATTAATAATTGACCCATTAGAAAATATGAAGCCATACCAAGAAAGTATATATATTAATGGAGGAATGCCAACTGATATTGCATACCAATACTATACACAAACCTTTGAAAATTTAGTTAAAATTCAAGTTGGTTATTAATAGTAATGTATAAATAAATAATCTTAAGGAATGGGGGGCAAACCTTAAGATTATTTATTTTAGGGGATTATTAATTTTTAAGTTACTACAAGTTTAATTATAGTATCATTTTGTGACAAGTATATGTCATTAATCTTCATTAATATCTAAAGGATCTTCAGTGTAATCAAATTCTTGCCAAGCTATATTGTTTGCAACAATAGGGTCCAAAGCTGGATTTGGCATAAATGTTGAGCCATGACTTTTGGAAAAATTTTTATTTTTTACATCTTCACTAATATAGTCAGTTCTTTCTTTAGGTAAATAAGGTTTTTCTTCTTTCATATTAATACACCACCTTCACATTTAGCTTATCCAATATTAATAAAAAAATTCAATGAATTTTTCTTATAGTTATTTAATTATAATTATGCTATAATTTTATGGTAAAAAAATATGAAAAAAGTTATATTTTTTAGGAGGAAACATTTTTGGCTGATATAATAAATCAAATAAATAAAAGAAGAACCTTTGCTATTATTTCTCACCCAGATGCTGGTAAAACAACTTTAACTGAAAAGTTTTTACTATATGGAGGAGCAATAAGACTTGCAGGTTCTGTTAAGGCAAGAAAGGCATCAAAGCATGCTGTTTCAGATTGGATGGAAATTGAAAAACAAAGAGGTATTTCAGTAACCTCATCAGTTATGCAGTTTAATTATAATAATCATTGTATAAATATTTTAGATACTCCAGGGCATCAAGATTTTTCAGAAGATACATATAGAACCTTAATGGCAGCAGATTCTGCAGTTATGGTTGTAGATGCTGCTAAGGGAGTTGAGGATCAAACAAGAAAATTATTTCACGTTTGTTCTCTTAGAGAAATGCCTATATTTACATTTATAAATAAAATGGATAGAGAAGCTCAAGATCCATTTAAATTATTAGATGATATAGAAAACGAACTTGGAATAAAAACTTTTCCGATAAATTGGCCTATAGGGTCAGGGAAAGAGTTTAAGGGAGTCTATGAAAGAAGCAATAATAGAATTATAACATTCCAAGGTGGAGAACATGGACAAAAGGAAGCTAAGTCTATAGAAGGCAGTATTGAAGACCAAAAGTTCAGAGAAATTTTAGGTGAAGCACTTCATGATAAATTAATGGAAGATATCGAACTATTAGATATTGCAGGCGATGACTTTGATCTTGAAAAGGTAAGAAGAGGAGAACTAACTCCAGTATTCTTTGGATCAGCACTAACTAACTTTGGAGTGGAACCATTTCTTGAACATTTTTTAGAAATGACAACATCACCACTGCCTAGAAATTCATCAATAGGTGAAATTAACCCTTTTGATAATAATTTTTCTGCCTTTGTATTTAAGATACAGGCTAATATGAACAAAGCACACAGAGATAGAATTGCTTTTATGAGAATATGTTCAGGTAAATTTGAAAAAGGTATGGAAGTTTATCATATAGAAGAAGGAAAAAAGATAAAACTTGCACAACCACAACAATTTATGGCTCAAGATAGGGAAGTTGTGGAAGAGGCATATGCAGGAGATATTATAGGTGTATTTGATCCAGGAATTTTTTCAATTGGGGATACCTTATGTATGGCTTCAAATAAATTTAAGTTTGAAGGGATACCTGCCTTTGCACCAGAGCATTTTGCAAGGGTTAGACCTGTTGATACTATGAAAAGAAAACAATTTATAAAAGGAATAACACAAATTGCACAAGAAGGAGCAATACAAGTATTTAAAGAACTTCATATAGGTATGGAAGAAATAATAGTTGGAGTAGTTGGGGTTTTGCAATTTGAAGTTTTAGAATATAGACTAAACAATGAATATAATGTAGACATAAAAATGGATCAGCTTCCATTTAGATATGTTAGATGGATAGAAAATAAAGATTTAGATCCAGATAAATTGAATTTAACCTCAGATACAAAAAAAGTAAAAGATTTAAAAGATAGAAATCTACTTATTTTTCAAAATGATTGGGGTATAAGTTGGGCATTAGATCATAATAGTGGTATAGTATTATCAGATGTTGGAAAAATCGAATAATTATTATAGAGGATGGGGGAAATAGAATGGGAGAAGGAAATATAAGAATACAGGACATTATAGATGCTATTAAAAAGAGATGGATAATGATAGTGTCTATTACATTATTAATTACTTCAATAGTAACGATTTATAACTTTTTTATAATTAAACCTAGCTATAGGGCATCAACAAAATTATTTGTTGGTAAAGAAGTTCAGGATGGAGACACTACATATAATAATAGTGATGTTCAATTATATAAAAATTTATTAAAAACATATTCAAGTGTTATACTTACAAATGATTTGATTACAAGAGCATTTGATAATAAGGGCATTAATTTAAGCTCAGGTGTTGCTTTAAATTCATTAACTGTAACACCAAAAACAGATACTCAAATATTAGAGATATCATATGTATCTGGTGATAAACAACTTTGTATGGATGTGGTTGGAGCAGTAGCTGATGAATTTGTAACCACTTCCACTAAATTAATTTCAAATGCAAATGTTCAAATAATAGAAGAAGTTAAACTTCCACAAAGTCCCATTAGTCCAAATAAAAAATTAAATATTACTATAGCATTTTTCTTTGGATTAATATTAGGGGTTGCGGTAGCGTTAATGTTAGGTTTATTAGACACTACTGTTAAGGACAAGGAAAAATTAGAAAACATTCTAGATATACCGGTACTTGGAATTATACCAAATTCGGATAAGGTTTAAAGGGGGAGTTTTATGTTTATAGTAGAAGAAAAGCCTAAATCAGTTGCTTCTGAAAATTACAGAGTACTAAGGACTAATATTCAATATTCATCCTTTGACAAGGAAATTAAATCAATAGTAATTACAAGTTCTGTCCCTGGTGAAGGAAAATCAACAACAGCTGGTAATCTTGCATTATCCTTTGCTCAGACAAGTCAAAAAACCATTATTATTGATTGTGATTTGAGAAAACCGACTTTACATAAAAAGTTTAATGTTTCAAATCAATATGGCTTGTCAGATGTATTAGTTGGAAATACTTCACTTGAAAATGCACTATCTAAATATAATGATTATTTAGATGTTTTAACTTCAGGTAAAATTCCACCGAATCCTTCAGAGATGCTTGGATCAAAGACTATGGAAAATTTACTAGCTTATTTAAAAGATAATTATAATTATGTTATTTTAGATACTGCACCACTTAGAGCAGTAACAGATGCACAAATATTATCTACAAAGGTAGATGGTATAATTTTAGTTGTAAAAGCAGAAAGTACTAAAAAGGAAGCTATGCTTCAAGCAAAAGGATTACTTGAAAATGTTAAGGCTAATATACTTGGAACTGTTTTAAATGGAGTAGAAAACTCAAGAAGTAAATATTATTACTACTATGGTAATGAATAATTTAAATAGCGAGGTGGTAATATATGATAGATATGCATTCACATATAATACCTGGAATTGATGATGGTTCTAAAGATATAGATGAATCTATTGAAATGTTAAAATCAGCAGAATTTTCTGGAACTACAAAAATTATTGCAACACCACATTATTCTAGAGTATTTGATGAACCTTTTAATAAGGTTAAGGAAAATTTTGAGAGCCTTAAGGCTACAGCAAAGGAATATAATATTAATTTAGAATTATTCTTAGGACAAGAAGTTTATATATCAAAGGATTTAGTTAATAATTATAAGGAAGGGTTAATAGGAACTATTAACAATTCAAAATATATGTTAATTGAATTTCCTATGAACAATATTGAAAAAGGTTTAATAGAAATGATTTATGAAATAAAGCTATTAAACATACAACCAATAATTGCCCATCCAGAAAGATATCTGCCTATAATTAAAAATCCTTTTGAAATCAATAGTTTAATTGATGAAGGTGTTTTATTTCAATTAAATGCAGGTAGTGCAATTGGTAAGTTTGGTAAAGAGGTAATGAAGACAAGTAATATATTACTTGACAACAATATATATAGCTTTATTGGGTCAGATGCACATGGAGTAGTAAGCAGAACAACAAATGTTAGTGAATCAATTGATTATATTAATGAAAACTATTCTGATTTAGATGAAATATTTATTAAGAATTCAGAAAAGGTTTTGAATAATGAGGATGTATTTTTCATGGGAAATAAGATTGAAAAGAAAAAAAGTATATTTAATATATTTAAAAAGTAAGGTATTTTTTTAAAAATAAATGAGATAATACAATGTAAAGGAGGAAGGTCATGAAAGGAATAATACTAGCAGGTGGATCAGGTACAAGATTATATCCAGTTACAAAGGCTATGTCAAAACAGATGGTTCCGGTTTATGACAAACCAATGATATATTATCCTATGTCAGTGCTAATGCTTGCAGGAATCAGAGAAATATTAATTATTTCAACGCCCAGAGACATAATAGTATTTAAAGAGCTGTTTGGTGATGGTAATCAAATAGGACTTAATATTCAATATCAGATTCAAGAAAATCCAAATGGGCTTGCAGAAGCGTTTATTATTGGTGAAGATTTTATTGGAGATGATTCTGTAGCTATGATTTTAGGGGACAATATTTTTTATGGCCAGAATTTTAGTAATACAGTAAAAGAAGTTTCACAAATAAAAAACGGAGCTATAATTTTTGGATATTATGTAAAGGAGCCTAGTGCATTTGGCGTTGTGGAATTTGATGATGATTGGAATGTTATATCATTAGAAGAAAAACCTGAAAAACCAAAATCAAAATATGCAGTACCAGGGTTGTATTTTTACGACAATACTGTAATTGAGAAGGCGAAATCTTTAAGTCCTTCAAGAAGAGGGGAACTAGAAATAACGGATTTAAATAAATTATATATGAAAGAAAATCAATTAAAGGTTAAATTGCTAGGAAGAGGTATGGCGTGGCTTGATACTGGTACACATAGATCTATGTTGCAAGCAGGAAATTTTGTTGAAACTATTCAGAATACGCAAGGTACATATATTGCGTGTTTAGAAGAAATTGCATATAGAAATGGGTGGATAAATAAAGAACAGATAAGGAATCTAGCAGAACCATTAATAAAAACAGGATATGGAAATTACTTGTTGGAGATAATATCTGATTAAGAATTTAATAAAATATCGTATGGGGGAACAATATGAGTAATTTTGAAATTAATAAAACTAGTATTGAAGGAATATATGTTATTCAACCAAGAGTTTTTGGAGATAATCGTGGATATTTTATGGAAACGTATAATGAAAAACAATTTTTGGATGGTGGACTAGATTTAAGGTTTGTTCAGGATAATGAATCTAAATCTTCAAAAGGTGTTCTTAGAGGTTTGCATTTTCAAACTAAACATTCTCAGGGGAAACTTGTAAAGGTAACAAAAGGAGAGGTTTTTGATGTTGCAGTTGATTTAAGACATGGTTCACCTACATATGGTAAGTGGGAAGGATTAATTTTAAGTGAAGATAATAAAAAACAATTTTATATTCCAGAAGGATTTGCACATGGATTTTTGGTTTTGTCAGAGGAAGCAATTTTCAATTACAAATGTACTGATTTTTATTATCCAGAGTATGAAGGGGGAATACTTTGGAACGATGAGGAAATAGGTATAGAGTGGCCTTTGGATTTGGTAGAAGAAGTAATTTTATCAGATAAAGATAAAAAACATAAAAAATTATCTGAAAGTAATATTTCTTTTGATAATTAGGAGGAAAGGAAAATGAAGATATTAATTACTGGTGGAAATGGGCAATTAGGAAGTGAGCTTAGGGAAATTATCACAACTGGAAAAAGTGATATTGGGAAAATAGATACTACTAATATTCAAGCATATTATTATGATTTTGATGAACTTGATATTACAAAAAAAGATGAGGTTGATAAGTGTTTAGAAGGACTAAAACCAGATGTTGTTATAAATTGTGCAGCCTATACTAATGTAGATGGATGTGAAAGTAGTATTGATATGGCATTTAAGGTTAACTCTATAGGACCTAGAAATTTGGCAATTGCATGTGAAAAAATTGATGCTAAATTAATACAAATATCAACGGACTATGTCTTTTCCGGAGATGAAGAAAAAGTAAAATATGAGTTTGATATAACTAATCCTAAAAGTGTGTATGGAACAACTAAACTTTTAGGCGAAAATTATGTTCGTGAATTTTCAACAAAGTATTTTATTGTAAGAACAGCATGGCTTTATGGTAAAACAGGAAAGAATTTTGTTTATACTATGATGAATTTAGCAAAGGATTATCCAAGTATAAATGTTGTAAATGATCAAAAAGGAAATCCTACAAATGCTAATGATTTAGCGTACCACATTTTAGAGTTGATAAATACAGAAGAATACGGAATATATCATTGTACTGGAGAAGGTGAATGTACTTGGTTTGAATTTGCAAGTAAAATTATAGAATTGTCTAAGGAAGATTGTATAGTTAAGCCTTGCACAACAGAGGAGTTTCCAAGGCCAGCTAAAAGACCAATTAATTCATCACTTGATAATATGATGCTTAGAAATACAATTGGAAATAGAATGAGAAGCTGGGAAGAAGCAATAGAGTGCTTTATGATAAAAAATATGAAAGATAAAGGTAATAGATAATGAAGACATATTTGGTAACTGGTGGGGCAGGATTTATAGGTTCAAATTTTGTAATATATATGCTTAATAAATACAAAGATATTAAAATTATTAATTTAGATGCCTTAACTTATGCAGGGAATTTAGAGAATTTAAAAGTTCTTGAAGGTAATAATAATCATATATTTGTACATGGTAATATTTGTGACAAAGAATTGGTTCAAGGGCTATTTAAAAATTACAAAGTAGATTATGTTGTTAATTTTGCAGCAGAATCTCATGTGGATAGAAGTATAATTGAGCCAGAAATATTTGCAAAAACAAATGTTATGGGCACAGTAAATTTATTAAATTGCGCTAAAGAATATTGGGAAACAAAAGATGGATTTAAGGAAGGGGTAAAATACATACAAGTTTCAACTGACGAAGTCTATGGTTCTTTAGGTGATACAGGGTATTTTACTGAAAATACTCCAATAGACCCTCATAGTCCATATTCATCAAGTAAGGCAGGGGGTGATCTTATGGTTAAAGCTTATGGAGATACCTATAAGATGCCAATTAACATTACAAGATGCTCTAATAATTATGGACCTTTTCAATTTCCAGAAAAGTTAATACCCCTATTAATTAATAATTGTTTAAATCACAAAGAGTTACCTATTTATGGAGATGGAATGAATATAAGAGATTGGTTATTTGTAGAAGACCATTGTAAGGCTATAGATATGGTAATTAACAAAGGAATACTTGGAGAAGTTTATAATATTGGTGGACATAATGAAAGAACAAATCTTCAAATAATTGATACAGTTATTAAATATTTAAATGAGAATGTAGATAGTGAAATTACAGATAACCTAAAGACCTTTGTTGAAGATAGAAAGGGTCATGATAGAAGATATGGCATAGATCCTACAAAAATTAAGGATGAATTAGGGTGGTATCCTGAAACTACATTTGAGGTTGGGATAGTTAAGACTATAGAGTGGTATTTGAGTAATAAACTCTGGATGAAAAATATAGTGAGTGGTAATTATAAAGATTATTACGATAATATGTATAAAAGGTAAATTCCAAAATAGTCTATATGAAAATATAGACTATTTTGGATTGGATAAATTAAGTTAACAAGTAGAAATAGTCTTTAAGTAGACATAATAAATTATTAATAGTATAATTCAAATAGAATTTAATTTCAGTTTGGAGGAATTTGACTATGAAACAATGGCGTACAATATTAATGATTATAGTTGATATGTTTATTGTAAATATGGGGTATTTATTTGCTATTAATATAACAAAAGCTGGGGAATTTACCGAGATTGCAACTATTTATTCGAAAGATTGTGTTGTTGTGTCACTTATCTATTTAATATGTTTTATTGTTTGTAGATTGTATCATTCACTATGGGACTTAACAGGTACTGATGAGTTTTTAATGAGTGTTGGTGGATGTATTTTTGCTGGATTATTATCAATAGGTTATACTAGATTGTTAGGGTCAATGATTCCTATAAATGTATGTGTAATAGGAATTTTAATTGTCACAGTTTCAATAATAGGTTTAAGAATTCTATATCGGGTATATAGAAGAATTTTATTATATATGCCTTTTAAAGATTACGTTGACCAAAAAAGAGTTATGATTGTAGGAGCAGGATCAGCAGGAAATATGATTATTAATGAAATGCATTCAAGACGCGAGATGAAATATAACCCAATTTTATTAATTGATGACTCGGAATATAAGCAGGGTAAAAGGATATCAGGAATAGTAGTTAAAGGAAAAAGAACAGATATACCACAATTAGCAATAGATAATAATATTGATTTAATTATAATAGCAATACCAACATTAGATAATAATAATAAAAGGGATATTATAGATATTTGTAAGAAGACGAATTGTAAGCTGCAAATAATACCAGGGATTTATGAAATAATACAAGGGGATGCTACTATTGCAAGAATTAAGGATGTGGAATTAGAAGATTTATTAGGCAGGGATCCAGTAGAATTGGATACTAGAGGGATTCAAAACTATATTTCTGAAAAGGTAGTATTAGTAACTGGTGGAGGCGGGTCAATCGGTTCAGAACTATGCAGACAAATTGCAATGTTTAAACCTAAAGAATTAATTATTTTTGACATATATGAAAATAATGCATATGAGATACAAAATGAATTGAGGTATAATCATCCGGAATTAAAGCTTAAAACACTTATAGGTTCAGTAAGAGATGAAGATAGGTTAAAGGAGATCTTTGATGCCAACGATATAAATGTTGTATTTCATGCAGCTGCTCATAAACATGTTCCATTAATGGAAGATAGCCCAAAAGAAGCTATTAAAAATAATGTTTTTGGAACAATGAAATTATCTAAGGAAGCGGCAATACATAATGTAGATAGATTTGTACTAATTTCAACAGATAAAGCAGTTAATCCAACTAATATAATGGGAGCTACTAAAAGATTATGCGAAATGATTGTCCAGGCGATGGATAAATCTTATAAGACAGAGTTTGTTGCAGTTAGATTTGGAAATGTTCTTGGAAGCAATGGTTCGGTAATACCATTATTCAAAAATCAAATAAATAAAGGGGGTCCAATAACTGTAACACATAAAGATATTACTAGATATTTTATGTTGATACCTGAAGCAGCACAATTAGTACTTCAAGCTGGTGTGTTTGCAAAGGGTGGAGAGATATTCGTACTTGATATGGGAAAACCAGTAAAAATATATGATTTAGCATGTGATTTGATTAAATTATCTGGATTTGAGCCTAATGTTGATATAAAAATAGAAATTTCAGGATTAAGACCTGGAGAAAAGTTATATGAAGAATTATTAATGAGTGAAGAGGGATTAACTAATACGATTCATAATAAAATATATATTGGCAAACCAACTTTTACAAGTATGCAAGAATTAGAATCAAAATTAAATGAACTGCAAGGGCTTTTATCTGCAGATAACATTGAAGAGGTAAAAAATAAAATGGAGCAGATTGTGCCAACTTATAAAAGAGTTGATAAATACTAATAAAATAGGTGAAAAGATGAATATACATTTAATGATTGATAGTATATATAATAATTATTATTTAAAGGAAATAAAGAAACAAGGAAAAATAAAAGAAAACTTGTTTATTGTTATATATTATGATAAATTGAAATATTTTAGTGATGAATTTAAGAATGATATTGTAATAGTAAAACGGAAGTCGAATATATTCTATAAGTCATCGGAATATTATTCTATACTAAATTATATAGGGAAGAAAGATAAAATATACATACACTATTTGTCAACGGAATTTGTATGGATAGTATTAGCAAGCAGAGCAAATGAATATTATTGGTCTTTATGGGGAGGAGATTTTTATCCTTATTGCAAAATAGAACTTTATGAAAAGGAAGTTCTTAGTATGATTAATAATAAAAGTTCGATTAGATTAAGAGATAAGATAAAGGAATATGTTAGTTTGTCATTAAGAAAGATGGCAATTAAAAAGATAAATTATATGCTAACTTGGAATAATTACGATTATGAATTGGTAAAAAATAACTTTAAAACCAAAGCGGAATTTAATTATTTCGTTTATCCTAATGTTAATAATTATGAATTATTAGATAGAATAAACATAAACAAAGAGGAAAATAAAAGGAAAGTTGTAATTCAAGTTGGAAATTCAGGTGATCCAACTAATAATCACTTCGAAGTTCTTAATATGTTATCAAAATATTCAAGTGAAGATATAAAGGTTATTGCTCCATTATCATATGGAGATAAAGAATATATTCAAAAAGTTATGAATAGGGGCTTTGAAATTTTTGGTAATAAGTTTGAACCTATTACAGAGTATGTTTCTGTTGATAAATACTACAGACAACTATCTAGTATCGATATTGCAATTATGAATCAT
>CAMNZV010000016.1 GCA_946575275.1 uncultured Clostridium sp.
ATTTTTAAAATACATAATACATTCTATTAAGGTTTCAATATCATAGTCTTTTCTTGTTATGTGATGTCCTCCACCAAAATTAATCCATTTCATCTTAGATAAATATTTACTAAACTTCTCATCAACTACCTTAATAGTTCTCTTTAACACATCTGAATTTTGTTCACACATTGTATGAAAATGAAGTCCTTCTATACCCTCTAAATCTGCCTCCTTAAAACATTCTACAGTTGTTCCAAGTCTTGAGCCAATTGCACAAGGATTATATAATTCTGTTTCTACCTCAGCATATTCTGGGTTTATTCTAATACCACAGGAAATATGTTTCTTAGAATCTAAAACTTTTTTCTTGTACTTATTCCATTGATTAAAAGAATTAAATACTATATGGTCAGATACCCCTATTATTTCATCCATATCTTCTTCAATAAAAGCTGGCATAAATACATGAACTTCTTTACCAAATTCCTCATATCCAAGTTTAGCCTCATATAACCCACTAGATGCTGTACCTGATAAATACTCCTTTAATAAAGGATATACAGAAAACATTGAAAAAGCCTTTTGAGCTAATAATATATGACACCCTGTTTTATCAATTACAGATTTTAATATTTCAAGGTTATTTTTAAGTAAATTTTCATCAACTATATAACAAGGGGTAGGTAGTTTATTAATATCAAAATTCATAATTATCTCCTATTCTACAAGATCAGGATTAAAACTTTCCTTCCAAGGAAGTCCAAACTTATTTAAAGCATCCATATATGGATCTGGATTAAATTCTTCAACATTATATACTCCTGGTTTTTGCCATTTTCCTGTGATAACCATCATTGCACCAATCATTGCTGGTACCCCTGTTGTATAAGAAATTGCTTGGGAACCAACCTCCTTGTAACATTCTTCATGATCACAAACATTATATAAATAATATGTTTTATCCATACCATCCTTTTTCCCTTTAAATATACATCCAATGTTAGTTTTACCCTTAGTTCTAGGTCCAAGAGATGCAGGATCTGGAAGTACAGCTTTTAAAAATTGAAGTGGTACTATCTTTTGCCCTTCAAAATCAATTGGTTCAATAGATGTCATACCAACATTTTCAAGAACCTTTAAATGAGTTAAATATCTTTCAGAGAATGTCATGAAAAATCTAATTCTTTTAATTCCTGTAATATTAATTGCTAATGATTCAAGCTCCTCATGGTGAAGTAAATACATATCCTTTTCGCCTATCTCTGGGAAATTGTAAACTCTTTTAATTTCCATTGGTTCTGTTTCTACCCATTTTCCATCTTGAATGTAGCTTCCCTTTGCTGTAACCTCACGGATGTTTATTTCAGGATTGAAATTTGTTGCAAATGGATAACCATGATCTCCAGCATTTGCATCTAATATATCAATTTCATTAATTTCATCGAATTCATGTTTTAGAGCATAAGCTGAAAATACACCAGTTACCCCTGGGTCAAATCCACTTCCAAGAATTGCAGTTATTCCTGCCTTTTTAAACTTTTCTTTATATGCCCATTGCCAACTATATTCAAATTTTGCTGTATCTAGAGGCTCATAGTTTGCTGTATCTAAATAATGAGTTTTTGTCTCAAGGCATGCATCCATTATTGTTAAATCTTGATATGGCAATGCTACATTTATGACTATATCTGGTTTGAATTCATTAATTAATGAAACTAATTCTGGTACGTTATCAGCATCAACTTTCGCTGTTTTAATTATTGTCTTTCCTCCATCTAATTTTTCCTTTAATGCATCACATTTAGACTTTGTTCTACTTGCAATCATTATTTCTTCAAATACCTCTGAATTTTGACAACATTTATGAACTACAACACTTGCAACTCCACCTGCTCCTATAATTAACGCTTTTCCCATTATTATTCCTCCTTATTCTACACTTTTCAGAAGTCTATTTACATAGTTTGGCAATGCAAATGCTCCTTTGTGCAATTCTATATTATAGTAATTTGTATCTATGTTTAAATTATTCCACTTTTCGTAATTAATATCTAATAGTGGGTGATATTTTTTTGATGAAAACCCAAATAACCAATGTCCAGAAGGATATGTTGGTATATGAACCTGATATACCATTGCAATTTCAAAAACTGAATTTATATTTTTGTGAGTTCTCGCCATAGCCTTAGCATCATTTGTATAATATGGACTTTCATGTTGATTTATTAGAATTCCATCTTCCTTCAATGCATTGTAGCAATTTCCATAGAATTCCTTAGTAAATAATCCTTCACCTGGACCAAAGGGATCTGTTGAATCAACTATAATTAAATCATATTGATTCTTTTTAGTTCTAACATATTTTAACCCATCTTCGTAAAATATATTAACTCTTTTATCATCTAATTTACAAGCTGTTTGTGTAAAATGTTCTTTACATAAATCTACTACTGATTTGTCTATCTCCACCATGTCTATATTTTTTATTGTGTCATATCTTGTAAGCTCTCTAATAGTCCCACCATCACCTGCACCAATTACAAGGACATTTTCAATACTAGGATTTACTGCCATTGGTACATGAGTTATCATTTCATGATAAATAAATTCATCTTTTTCAGTAGTCATTAGATATCCATCAAGAATTAAAATTCTACCAAATTCCTTTGTATCTAAGATATCAATACGTTGAAAATCTCCTTCTGCATTTACTATTTGCTTTTCAACCTTTATTGAGAACCTTACATTTTTTGTATGTTCCTCTGTATACCAAAGTTCCATATCTACACCTCCAAAACAACGTTTATATTCTCAATTTTCATATCCTGTGTCCCTGTCATTAAACAACCTTTCTCTTTAGCATATATAATATAATTTAATATTTCCTTTGTTATAAGTTCTCCTGGTGCTAATATTGGAATTCCCGGAGGATAACACATAACAAATTCTCCGCATACTCTACCTACACTATTTTCAATTGGCAAGGATTCTTTATTTCCATAAAAGGCTTTTTGAGGACCGATTACTACTATGGGATTAATATACTCGTGATCAAACATTCCTGCTTTATCTCCTGAATGTAATCTTTTTATTTCCGATAACGCTGATATTAATCTTTCTATTTCAAGGTTTCTATCCCCTCCTGAAATTATAGCTAAAATATTTCCTAAATCTCCAAATTCTATTTGAATATCATATTCATCCCTTAAGTAATCATAAACTTCAATACCTGCAAGACCTAAATCTCTAGTATAAATTGATAATTTTGTTTTATCAAAATCATAAACCTGATCATTATCAATAATTTCGTCTGAATATGCATAATATCCACCTATTTTATTAATTTCACCTCTTGCATAATTTGCAAAATCTAAAGTTTTTTGATTAAGTTCTTTTCCATTCAAACTAAGGTTTTTCCTTGCTAAATCTAATGATACCATTAAAAGGTAAGAACCACTTGTAGTTTGTGTTAAATTTAATATTTGTCTTACATAATCTGCATTTACTGAATCATTACAAAGTAATATGGAGCTTTGGGTTAATGATCCTCCTGTTTTATGCATACTAACTGCTGCCATATCAGCACCTGCATCCATTGCTGATATAGGTAAATTGTCACCAAAATAAAAGTGAGTTCCATGTGCTTCATCAACAAGTACTAACATATTATTTTCGTGGGCTAATTTTACTATCTCCTTCAAGTTAGAACATATTCCATAATATGTAGGGTTATTAACCATAATAGCTTTTGCATCTGGATTATCTTTTATTGCTTTTTTTACTTCATTTATAGACATTCCTAAAGGAATCCCAAGTTTTTTATTAGTTCCTGGATTAATGTAAACAGGTATTGCACCACATATAACAAGGGCATTTATTGCACTTCTATGTACATTTCTTGGCATAATTATTTTTTCACCAGCCTTGCAGGTTGACATTATCATACCTTGCACAGCTGCTGTAGTACCATTTACAATAAAAAAACTTTCTTTAGCATGAAAAGCTTCAGCGGCTAAATCTTGAGCCTCTTTTATAACTGTAGTTGGATGGCAAAGATTATCTAAAGGCTTCATTGAGTTAACATCAAGTTTTAAACAATCCTCACCTAAAAAATATTTTAATTCTTTATTACCTCTACCACCTTTATGTCCCGGTACATCAAAATGAACTAATCTATTATCTTTAATTTCCTCTAAAGCCTTATGAATTGGAGTATTCATCATATTTAAATTTTTCAATCTTAAATCTCCTAACTAATAAATATTCATTCCACTAAAAATTTCTATCATTTCTTTACGTAAATTATCTGATATTTCAAGTCTTTGCTTTGGTGGCAATTCATATACATCTGTATTAAATAAATAATTTTTTAGTTCAATTTCTTTTATTAGCATTTTTGTATGATATATATTAGATTGATATACATTTACATCTATAGCATCATATTTTTGAAGGGTTTTTTCATCTATATAATTTTGAATGGATGTTATATTATGATCTATAAAAAACTTTTTACCATTTACATCTCTTGTAAAACCTCTAACTCTATAATCTATAGTTATAATATCTGAATCAAAGCTTTCTATTAAATAATCAAGTACGTTTAATGGGGATACTTCTCCACAAGTTGAAACATCAATATCAACTCTAAAGGTTGATATTGCATTTTCTGGATGTGACTCTGGAAAAGTATGAACTGTTAAATGACTCTTGTCTAAATGTGCATGAATCATATCATGGTTTGCATGTATACCTTGATTACATGATTCATCAATACAATCTTCATTTAATCTTTCATCTGCAATCAATATATTTACTGACGCTCCTTGAGGCTCATAATCTTGCTTTGAAATATTAAGTATGTGTGCACCTATTTTATCTGTAACTTCACATAATATAGCAGTTAATCTATCTGAATTATATTGCTCGTCAATATATTTTATATAATCACGTTGTTCTCTTTCAGTTTTAGCATAGCATACATCGTATATACTAAAACTTAGGGTTTTTGTTAGGTTATTATAACCATATAATTTTAATTTTTCTGACACCCTTAATCACTACCTTTCCCTCATTAAAATATAGGTAATTATTTATCGAAAATTTACTAATACTAAACTCAAAATATAGTATTAGTATTTTTTATTGCGATATTTATAATACCACATTTATTCCTTAATTTCAATATTCTCTTTATTATATTTTAGTTAAAAATTTTTGTTATTATATTACCATAGGGTATAGACATTTTTTTTGCATCCTTATCTTTTTTAGAGAAATGTTGATTTTCTTTATTATAAAAAAATAAGGTGGTTAACCACCTTATAAATCATTATCAACATTTATTTAAAAAAGACCTATATACATATAAAACCTTTATTCATCCTTCTTATTTAATAATTCCTTTAACTTTGACATTGCCTCTTTTATTCCACCAACCTCATCTATAATCCCCTCTGAAATAGTCTCTTCACCAACTAGTATTGTTCCAATATCTGTTGATAACACTCCTGTCTTTGCCATAAGCTCTTCTAATCTTTCCTTTGAAATTTTGCAATGACTTGTAATAAAATTAGTTATTCTATCTTGAATCTTTTTAAAATAGTCAAAGGTTTGAGCAGCTCCAATTACAGTTCCACTCATTCTCACTGGATGTATTATCATTGTCCCAGTTGGTACTATAAATGAATAATCTGTACAGGTTGCAAGTGGGACACCTATTGAATGACTGCCACCTAAGACTAATGAAACTGTTGGTTTAGTAAGGGATGATACCATTTCAGCTATAGCAAGACCACTTTCTACATCTCCACCTACTGTATTTAATACAAATAAAATACCTTCTACATTTTCATTTTGTTCCATAGATATTAACATTGGAATTAAATGTTCATACTTTGTTGTTTTGTTTTGTGGATTTGATACCATATGCCCCTCGATTTCACCAATGATTGGAACTACTTGTATACTTTCCTTAGAATTAACTATTGCAGTGTTACCAAATTCCTTTATATTTCTTATTTCCTCATCTTTAACATTATTCTTTTCCATAATAAAAACCTCCTATAAAATATATAATTATATTTTTTACAAAAGGCTTCTTTTTTATCCCTATAAAGTAAAAGCTTTATGTAATGCATTAATTGCATCTTTAAGATTACTAGTATAAATTAAACACCAAATTGTCATGTGGGAATCTGCTGTTTGTAAAACCTCAATATTATTTTCATATAATGCACTATATATTTTAGCCATTACCCCTGGAACTCCTCTCATTCCAGATCCAACTAAAGCTATTTTACTACAATTCTCTTTTAGACTATATTTAATATTACACCCAACTAACACTTTTTCTAAATCATTTTTAAGTTCAAAAGGTATTGTAAAAATATATCTACTTTCAAAAATATTTATTAAATCTAAACTAATCCCTTCTTTAGCAATATTTAAAAGAATATTATTATACTCATCCTTATTTTCCTTCTTAATAATTACTTGAATTCTTTTATCGGTACTTGTAATACTAGTAATAATTCTTTTATTTTTCAAATCACCTATATTATTAATAATAGTTCCTTCATGATTAGTCATTGTATTTTTAATTATAACTGGAATATTATTGGCTCTTGCAATTTCTATTGCCTTTGGATGAATTACCTTTGCCCCTTGATCTGCAAGCTGAAAAACCTCATCATAATTTAATACCTTAATTACTGATGCATTTTCAACCAATCTAGGATCTGCTGTCATAATACCATCCACATCAGTATATATTTCAATTCTTTTAGCTTTTACCATAGCTGCAATTATGGCAGCCGAGGTATCACTTCCACCTCTTCCAAGTGTTGTAAAATATCCCTTTGCTGTATATCCTTGAAAGCCTGATATTATAGGAATTTGTCCCTTATTTATGGTTTCCTTGATTTTTTCATTATTAACATCAATTAAAGATGCATTATTAAAATTGTTATCTGTTATAATTCCTGCCTGACCACCTGTTAATGGCAATGCATCAATTCCTTCATTTAATAATTCACTACATAAGACTACTGAACTAATAATTTCACCACAACACATAAGCATGTCAATAGCCTGTTTATTATTAACAGCCATTTTTGAATCTACTAATGAAAGTAAAGTATCCGTTGCATAAGGCTCTCCTCTCCTTCCCATTGCAGACACAACAACTATTGGAATCACTCCACTATTTTTAGCAATTTTAATTTTTTCTATTACCCTTAATCTATTTTCCTTTGTACTAACTGATGTACCACCAAATTTTTGAACTATTATATTACTCATAGCCACCTCAACTAAAATTCAGTTTTTTTAATATCATCTTCATCAGCATCTAATATTATTGTTTTAGAGCCAATCTTTTTAACACAATCCCATGGAATTTCAAGAAATTCTCTTGTACTACTAAATAATCCTATTTTACTCTTTCCAAGATTAATAACTAGATATTTTATATTACCTTCATTGTCTATAACCAAATCATTATTTTCTAAGTAATTATATTTTTCACCATCATTAATATTTATTAATTCGTAACCTGAAATTTCACTAAGTAATCTTGATTCTTCAAAGCTCATAAAAAAACACTTCCTCTCTACATAATTAATATGCAGAGAGAAAAGTGTTTATTCTTAAAATATTTTACTATCTAATTTTGCTTTATTAATATTTTTACCAACATAAGAAGCATTAATGATTCCTTTTCCAAAGGTCTCATCTAATACAGAATTTATTTCATCAAGATTAATTTTATTTATTATTGAAATAACTTCCTCCTCCTTGAATATTTTATTTCTAAATAAAATTGTTTTAGCATTTGCAAACATTTTAGAACTAGTGCTTTCCCTTCCTAATATATAACTACCCTTTACCTTTTCCTTTGCCATTTCAAGTTCATCTTTAGTTATTTTGTTATTTGAAAATAATTTTAATTCCTTGTCAATTACCGTAAGTGCTTCCTCACCATAATTTTTGCCAAGACCTGTATATATGTTTACTATACCATTCTTTTCAAAACTTTGTGGATAACAATATATGGTGTAACAAAGCCCCAGTTCCTCTCGAACCTTTTGAAACAAAATAGAAGAAGCACCACCACCTAAAATATTACATAACAATGCCAAGGAATATGTTCTGTCATCCTCTGCAGAAAGACCATTTATACCAAGAGTTACATGAAGTTGCTCTATATTTTTATCTATTATACCACTATCTTTCTTTAATATGACCTTTTCATAAGATGGTTCATATTTATCCTTGCACTTCCAATTAGAAAAATATTTTTCAAGCAATTCTTCAAGTTCACTATCATCAAATTTACCACATATTGAAATAACTGAATTATAAGGTGTATACTTCTCATAGATGTAATCCTTTAAATTCGAAGCTGTAAAAGAAGTAACCTTCTCAGGTGTTCCAAGTATGGGGTTTCCTAAGGTACTATCTCCAAAGGTAATTCTAGAACTTAAATCATATAAAACATCCTCTGGTGAATCTTCAGTCATATTTATTTCTTCAATTACTACCTTTTTTTCTTTATCTAACTCTTCCTCATTAAAAGTTGAATTAAATAGCATATCTGAAAGTACTTCAAGAGATAAATCTAGATGAGTATATAAAGTTTTTGTATAGTAGCAAGTAGCTTCTTTACTTGTATAGGCATTAATTTGTCCACCTACATTTTCAATTACTTCTGCAATTTCCTTAGCTGTTCTATTTTCTGTCCCTTTGAATAACATGTGTTCAATGAAATGAGATATACCATTTAGATCATCCCCTTCATTTCTAGAACCGTTTTTGACCATAATTCCTACACTAACTGAATTTACCCATTGATTTTTTTCAGTAACTACCTTAAGTCCATTTTTAAGTGTGTATAATTTATACATAATTTCTCCTTATAAAAAAAATCACGAATTTCTTCAAATGTATTTTTGAGAAATTCGTTGATTTGTATTACTAGTAAATACTTTTAGTAATGTTTAGTTTTCTTCATTTTGTTCTTTATCTAACAATGCGTCTTTTCTAGATAAATTAACTCTACCTTGGCTATCAATTTCAGTTACCTTAACTAATATTTCATCACCAATAGAAACAACATCCTCAACTTTATTTACTCTATTTTTGTCTAATTTTGATATATGACATAATCCTTCTTTATTTGGAAGAATTTCAACAAAGGCACCAAATGTAGTTATCTTAGTAACTTTACCTAAATAAACTTCTGAAACCTTAACTTCCTTTGTTAAACCTTCAATTATTTTTAATGCTTCATTTACACCATTATGATCAGCTGATGAAACAAATACTGTACCATCATCCTTAATGTCAATTTTAACGCCAGTATCAGCTATTATTTTATTAATTACCTTACCACCAGCTCCAATTACATCTCTTATTTTATCCGGATTTATACTTATTGTTTCAGTCTTAGGTGCATATAAAGATACATCACTTCTATTTTGTGGAATGCATTCTAATATTTTGTCTATTATCATAACCCTAGCTTTTCTAGCATCTCTTATAGCATTCTCAATAATACTAAAACTCATACCTTTTATTTTAGTATCCACTTGAATTGATGTAATTCCCTCTGTAGTACCTGCTACCTTAAAGTCCATATCTCCAAAGAAATCTTCTATTCCTTGAATATCTGTAATTACAGCTTCCTCTGTTAAATCCTTTGATGTTATAAGCCCCATAGCAATACCAGCTGCTGGTCTCTTTAATGGTACACCTGCATCTAATAATGCTAATGTTGAACCACATACAGATGCCTGTGATGTAGAACCATTAGAACTTAATACTTCTGATACTAATCTAATAGTATAAGGAAATTCTGCTTCTGAAGGTATTAATGGTTCTAAAGCTCTTTCAGCTAATGCACCATGACCTACTTCACGTCTTCCAGGTCCTCTTAGAGGTTTAACTTCTCCAACACTATATCCTGGAAAATTATAATGATGCATATATCTTTTTGTTTCTGCTTCATCAATTCCATCTAAAATTTGAATTTCACTAACTGAACCTAATGTTGCAACTGTCATTACCTGAGTTAATCCTCTAGTAAATAATCCTGTACCATGAGTTCTTGGAAGGACTGAAACCTCACAACTTATAGGTCTAACTTGATCAAATGCTCTACCATCTGGTCTTCTTCTTTCATTTAGAAGCATATTTCTTACAATTTCTTTTTGTGTTGTATATAATACTTCTTTTATATCTGCTTCTTTTCCTTGAAACTTTTCCTTAAACTCTTCTTTAACCTTTGAGTTTACTATGTCTACAGCAGCATTTCTTTCGTCCTTGTCAGTTATATACATAGCCTTTTTAAGCATGTCAAAACTAAAGCTTTTAACAGCTTCCTCTACTTCAGAATCAACCTTGTATAATACTGGTTCTTCTTTCTTTTTACCAAACTTCGCCATAGCTTCTTCTTGGAATTTTATTATATCTTGACAACTTTCAAATCCAAATTTAATTGCATCTATCATAGTGTCTTCTGGAATTTCATCTCCACCTGCTTCTATCATCATACATCTTTCAGATGTAGCACATACAGTAAGGTGTAATGTAGTTTTTTCTCTCTCCTCTGAATTTGGGTTTACTACAAATTTCCCATCAACAATTCCTATCTGAACTGCTGCAACTGGAGTAGTATATGGAATACTTGATAGACATAATCCCATTGAAGCTGCATTAATTGCTAATATTTCTGGTAAATTATCCTTTTCTACTGAAACAACTGTTGTAACAACTTGAACATCGTTTCTATAGCCTTTAGGAAATAAAGGTCTTATTGTTCTATCTACAGCTCTACCATTTAATATTGCCTTATCTGTAGGTCTACCTTCCCTTTTTAGAAATCCTCCTGGAATTTTTCCAACTGAATATAATCTTTCTTCATATTCTACACTTAGTGGAAAAAAATCTATCCCTTCCCTAGGATTTTCGGATGCGTTTACATTAGTTAGTATTACTGTATCTCCATAGCTCATAAAAATGGCAGCATTTGATAACATTCCAACTTTGCCAAATTCTACTTTCATTTCTCTACCTGCAATAGTTGTACTTAATACGTTGCTCATTATATGACCTCCCTTCATTTTATCTTATTTTTAATATTCAAAATTAAAGAGCGGATTAATCCGCTCTATATTATCTTCTTAATCCTAATTTTTTAATGATGTCTCTGTATCTTTCAACATCTTGATCTTGTAAATAATTTAAAAGACCTCTTCTTTGTCCAACCATCATTAAAAGACCTCTTCTTGAATGGTGATCTTTCTTGTGAACTTTTAAATGTCCAGTTAATTGGTTGATTCTTTCTGTTAATAATGCGATTTGAACTTCTGGAGAACCTGTATCTCCTTCACTTCTACCATATTGTTTAATAATTTCTAATTTTCTTTCCTTATCCATTAATTGCACCTCCATAAAATTATCACCACAGTTCCAAGTAATAAGTGCAACCTTAAAACATAGCACTAGGTTCATCTGAAATTATAACAAATTATATTATAATTGTAAATATATTTTTTGTTTAGCTAGATTTTTGTCTTTTTCTAGTTGTAAAATTAATTCTTGAATTGAATTAAATTTAATTTCCGGTCTTAAATATTCCATGAAAAATAATTTGATTTCCAAACCATAAATATCTAAATTAAAATCTAGAATATAGGTTTCTATAGTTGTTTCATCCCCATTAAAGGTTGGATTAGTACCAATATTGGTAATACCTCTATATATTTTATTATTGACCAAAACATTGGTATAATATACACCACTTAATGGAATAATTTTTTTTTCATCATATTCAAGGTTAGCTGTTGGAAATCCAATTTTCCTACCATTTTGTTTACCATAAATGACTTTCCCTGATATTTCATAAGTTCTGCCAAGCAAGTTATTTCCTTCTTGGATATTGCCTTTTAAAATCTCTTGTCTAATTTTCGTGCTACTAACAATTTCATCCTCTAATGTAAAGGGTGGCATAATATATAATTCGTAATTTTTATTGTTACATATTTCTTTTAATAAATTAATATCCCCTATATTTTTGTATCCAAATTTATAGTTAAATCCAACTACAAAACCCTGTACATTAAACTTTTTACCTAAAAGCTCTATAAAGGCTTCTGGAGAATATTTCATAAAACTTTCGGTAAATTTCTGAAAGTATATTATGTCAATACCTTCATTTTCAAAAACCTCTTTTTTTGATTTATTATTCATTAATAATTTTGGCTTTTGCCCTACTTGAATTACATCTCTTGGATGATTTGAAAATGTATATACTACACTTTTTCCATTATTCTTTTTTGCTAATTCAACAACTTTTTTAATTAAGGATAAATGCCCTTTATGTATACCATCAAAACTTCCTAATGCTATATAACATTTAGAATCATCATAGGTATAGTTATTTTCATCTTCTATAATCATTTCTAACTCCTATATAACTAATAATTTTTCCATTTTAAACCCTTCATAATTAAGCTTTCCAAGTCCAATAAAATTATTATTTTCATCATAAACCTTATAGAGAGTTTCTTTTTCTATTTTATTATCAGTTAATCTTTTATCATATACATTAACACCATTAATTAGTAATTTTGAGTAGCCTTTATTAATAGTTAATTTAGGATAATCATTTAAAGCCTCATCTATTGAAATAATATGTTTATTAATATTTTCTTCGTTTAAATCATTTATATTAATACTGTCTTCTTCTCTAAATGAAGCTGTCATTGTCCTTTTAAGTTCTGTTACAGTACCTGACACCTTTAATAAATTTCCAATATCATAACATTATCTCCTTATATATGTTCCCTTAGTACAAGTAACTTCCATAGATACATAAGGCATTTCAATTTCAATATTTCTAATGTCAAATATATTAATTTTCCTGCCCTCTCTATCTATTTCAATGCCTTGCCTTGCTAAATCATAAAGTCTTACTCCATTTTTCTTAAGGGCTGAATACATAGGTGGAACCTGTATGTATTCACCTTTAAAATGCATAATTGCATCTATTATCATATTATTATCTAAATGCGTTATATCCTTTCTTGAAACCACATCACCCTCTAAATCATAGGTGGTAGTTTCAAGTCCAAGTTGAAATTTCACATAATAACTTTTTTTTGCAGTCATTATATAGTCAATGATTTTAGTAGCTTTTCCAATACATATTGGAAGCACACCTGATGCCTCTGGGTCTAATGTACCAGTATGTCCAACCTTTTTAGTATTGGCAACCTTCTTAACTATCCTTACAACATCAAAGGATGACATTCCTTTATTTTTAAAAACATTTATTACACCATTCATATTAAATCTCTTTTTCTAATTCATTTAAAATTCTTAGTTTTGCTTCATTTAAGGAAAGATTTGGCACTTTAAGACCTGCAGCCTTAATATGACCTCCACCTCCAAGTGCTTCAGCCACTTTTCTAACATCAACCTTATCTTTTGAACGAAGACTTCCCTTAACTCCATCTTGGACTTCCTTTAATACAATAGCAACTTCTACACCTTTTATACTTAAAGCTAAAGAAATAATATCTGAGGTATCTACATTTCCAAGTTCAAAGGACTCTAAGGTATCACTTGAAATTCCAATATACGAAACCTTATTATCTAAAAGTAATTCTAATGAGTCTAGAGCTTTACCTATTAGCTTTATTTTTTCATAGGGTCTATTATCAAACAAATTACTATGCACAACGGAATTGTTAATGCCAAGGTCAATTAATTCTCCTACAATTTGATGGGTTCTTTTAGTTACATTTGAATGTCTAAAGGAACCTGTATCGGTTACTATTCCTGTATAAATGCAATTGCCAATATTAATTGCTGCTTCTTTATTGTTTTCTAAATCAATTTTAAGTTCTTTAATAAGTAGAAAAATTAATTCACATGTAGCTGCAGCTTTTATGTCAACATAATTGATTGTACCATACTTTTCATTTGAAATATGATGATCAATTACAATTAATCTATTATTATAATATTGTAAATTTGCACATACTCTTTCATAATTACCACAATCTAATACTATAACTAAATCAGTATTGGGCATCGGTTCTGTAATTGTACCATTAATTTCATTAGAACAAGGAAGGAAAGAGAGGTTATCTTGAATAACTTCTCTAGATATTGCATAAGCATCCTTTCCTATTAATCTTAATGCATTTAATAATCCAAGCAAACTTCCTGTTGCATCTCCATCTGGAGATGTGTGAAATGTAATTCCAATTTTATTAGATTCTTTAATTATTTTAGCAATTTCACTTAAATTCATATTATTTGTTTCCTTTTGTTTTTCTAAGTAAATCATCAATATGCATTCCGTAATCTATTGAATCATCAATTTCAAATAATATTTGTGGACTTTGCCTTAAATTAATCCTTCGTGCAATTTCTTTTCTAATAAAACCTGCAGAACTTTTTAATGCTTCAAAATTGCTTTTTTTCTCTTCTTCATCTTTTGCAAAAATACTTACATATACATTTGCATAACTTAAATCCTTTGTAACTTTTACTGCTGTAACAGAAATCATAGCAGTAAGTCTAGGATCTTTAATTTCATCTCTTATTAAAGTACTTATTTCTTTTTTAACTTCTTCGTTTATTCTGCCACCTCTATAGTTTGCCATTTATATCACCTCTTAAAGCTCTTTCCTTATTACAGCTTCCATCTTATATGCTTCAATAATATCTCCTGCTTTTAAGTCATTGAACTTTTCAACACTTAACCCACATTCATAAGATTTAGCTACTTCTTTAACGTCATCTTTAAATCTCTTTAGAGAAGCTAAAGTACTTTCAAATATTACAACACCTTCTCTTATTACTCTAATCTCAGCATTTCTAACAAGCTTACCTTCTAAAACGTAACATCCTGCAATTGTACCAACATTTGATATTTTATAAGTTTCACGAACTTCTGCTTTTCCTAATATAACTTCCTTATAATCTGGGTCAAGCATACCTATCATAGCAGATTTAACGTCTTCTATTGCATCATAAATAATTCTATATGTTTTAATTTCAACACCATCTCTATCAGCTGCAGCTAATGCATTTGTATCTGGTCTTACATTGAATCCAATTATTATAGCATTAGAGGCTACAGCAAGTGTTGTATCAGTTTCAGTTATAGCACCAACAGCACCATGAATTACTCTCACCTTTACATCATCAGTAGATAATTTTTCAAGGGATTGTCTAATAGCTTCAATTGACCCTTGCACATCAGCTTTTACAATTACTGTAAGTTCCTTAACTGTACCTTCTCTTATTTGATTGTATAAATCTTCTAAAGAAACTTTATGTGCTGCCTTTATAGTTTCGTCTTTAAGTTCTTCTTTTCTTGCTTCTGCTAAAGCTCTAGCTGTTTTTTCATCTTCAGCTTGACTAAATCTATCACCAGCTACTGGAACTTCAGATAAACCAAGTATTTCTACTGGTATTGAAGGTCCTGCTTTTTTTATTGCATTACCATCATCATCAAACATAGCTCTAATTCTACCATAAGTTGACCCAACTGATATTGAATCTCCTACATGTAATGTACCATTTTGAATAAGAAGTGATGCAACAGCTCCACGTCCCTTATCTAATTTTGATTCTATTACTGTACCATTTGCCAATCTGTTAGGATTAGCTTTAAGTTCAAGGATTTCAGCAGTTAATAATACCATTTCAAGTAATTGGTCAATATTTTGACCTGCTTTTGCTGAAACTGGAACACATATAGTGTCTCCACCCCAATCTTCAGAAACTAGACCATATTCTGTTAATTCTTGTTTTACTCTGTCAATGTTAGCATTTGGTCTATCAATTTTGTTAATAGCAACTATCATTGGAACATCTGCTGCCTTACAGTGATTTATAGCTTCTTTTGTTTGTGGCATTATTCCATCATCTGCTGCAACAACTAATATAACTATATCTGTTATTTGCGCACCTCTAGCTCTCATTGCTGTAAAAGCTTCATGTCCTGGTGTATCTAAAAATGTTATTAATCTATCATTTATTTTTACT